>CALMVQ010000015.1:12544-20905 GCA_937873135.1 uncultured Scytonema sp.
TATTGCGCTCTGCGGGTTAATGCTGTCTTTGAGATGAAGCTTGAGGTGTGCCTTCTGTGGGGGCAGTGGGAGTTGGAGATGAACTTGGAGGTGTGACGTCTGTGGGTGAAGTCGGGCTGGGAGATGTACCTGGAGGTGTGACGTCTGTGGGTGAAGTGGGGCTGGGAGATGTACCTGGAGGCGTGACGTCTGTGGGTGAAGTGGGAGTCGGAGTTGAACTTGGAGGCGTAGCATCCTGAGCTAAGACAGAGGCAGAAGTTATTGCAGAAGTCACTGCACTAGCTGTCACTCCTAAAGCTAACAATGTGGCACTTACTTTTGAAGAACGAAATAAACTATGCATGAAAAGCTCCTCACAAGATGGCGAAATTGAGTAAGTGGTGGTTAACAATAAAATTAATGACTGAATTGATGGATTTTATGTTGCCAGAAATTGGCTTTGTTGAGAAGATACTTTTTAAGCATAAATTTATTTAAAAATCAAGTCAAAAAGGCACTAATCTGACAATTTTTAACCATCTTTACTTTTAGTAACAACATCAAGCTTATAGTGTTGTTTTCTGACACACTCATCACTTCAATAAGTAAGATTTTTAACCCACTGGAAGTTAAAAATCTTACTAGCGATAAAATTCACGGAAACAGCTTTAGTCATTTAATGTATCATTAACAAAAAGGTAAGCATTGAGCTATTAGCTTCCTACGGATGAAAAGTGTAAACATAGTTGAATTCAACCTAACCCTTAGAAGTCATGACTGGGCACGATAGAGTAAAAGGCACTTCCCCTAAATGCTTACGAAAAATCAACCATCGTGACTAAATAGTTAACTTTCAAAGAAATAAGCAAGGTTATTTATTTCTATAGATAGTTTTTAGCTCCTTAAGAGTATACAAGTCATCTATCCCAGGTAAGTATAAACATACCTGATTAAGGAAATGACGATAAAAGTAGAGTATAGGGGATAACGTAGTAGAGTTTCCCCTATACTCTTACATGCCTTTGTTTGTCAACCTACTAAGTAACTGGTATTGGGGACAATAGGGAAAAACGCGTACTCGTACCATGCTGTCCAAATAAAACTCCGAATCCAGCGTTGACGCTTTTCAGGGTGTAATTCATAGTCGAACGCTCCTATGGTGCGATCAATTGAAGATAAATGAGAGTTACAACCACAACCGTGCTGATAAGTAAAACCATACTTGGAAGCAATGCTTTGTATTTTCATCTGTACGGCAAAAACTTTGCCGGCGTGAAGAATTGCATCCCATGAGCGCTTGTGTTCTACATCACGAGGATCAAACCGCAAAGCCCGTTCTTCAAAGATATGCTCTCGGTTCAGAGGAGCTAGATGCACGTGGTAAAAGCTTGCAGGCATTTCATAGCCGAACTCCTGAAACAGTTCGATACAAATCCGCGCAACTTTCACTTCATCCGCAGACTCTATTCCTTTTAACTCAACTTCATGAAGAATTTTTTCAAAATTTGGATAGTTCTTAACTTGAAAATCTTGTCCGTAGAACGAGAGAGTTTCCCGTGCTAACTGTCCGAACAACTCAGCAAACAGAGGCTTCAGGTGGATTAGTTCTGGGCGATCGCCGAACAAGTCAACGTCAGCCATCTCCAACTTGTATTGAAATAACTGAGCCATCTCAATATAGCTGTGTAAGTCTGGAACTGCAACGTCTGCTATTCCCGCAGCAATGTCTTGCCACACATGCGGCAATTGAGAAACATGAACTGCATTTTCTCCTGCAATAACTTGAACCTGGGGAGCATCGAGAAGAAGCATAGATATAACCTCTGATGAAACATTGTTAGAGAGAACTTTAGTTTCCCTTAACACAAGGACTAACCACCGTAGTGACTCCCTGTTACTTTACCGCGAAAAACAATGTATTGGTACAAGTTGTAAAACAACATTCCGGGGATCAGAAAACCAATAAAGATGATCATGATAACCAAAGAACTGGGATCGGCGGCTGCCTCGTAGATAGTGATTTGCGTGGGAATAATGTACGGAAAAACAATTAATCCCAGTCCCAAAAATGTTAACAAAAAAAGAAGAATCGTCCAAACAAATGGTTCTCTTTCTTCTTGGCGTTCCAGACTTTTGAGAAGTCGCCAAATCAGTAAAGCACCACG
The DNA here is from genome assembly GCA_937873135.1 of uncultured Scytonema sp. Lineage (GTDB taxonomy): Bacteria > Cyanobacteriota > Cyanobacteriia > Cyanobacteriales > Nostocaceae > Rhizonema. The sequence continues at coordinate 14,689 of CALMVQ010000015.1, forward strand.
GACAGGAATGACAGCAAAGATATAGACCAACGGTTGCTGAAACAAGCGCAACCTAGCACTTTCATAAAACATTGGACTTTGGACAAAAAAAGTTGCCGTGTTTCATCCCCGCTTTAAAAAGACGGGGCTTCCACACTTTCCGATTTCGCAGGTGATGGCAGGGGTAACGCATATCGAGATCAAAGAAAGTGTCGAGGAACTGGAGGCGTTGGTACGTCAACAGAAAAATGCTCGATTTAAAGAGCGGGGGTCTGCAATTGCTGTCTCCTTACAACTTGGAAAACAATATATTTAACCCTTCGGTCATCGTGGGATGAGTCAAAATACCATCGCGCAGAACGGTGTAGGGCATCTGAGCTTGCATCACCATCTGCACCGTTGAAATCACTTCACCTGCTTCATGACACAACAGGGAACACCCTAGAATACGACCTGTATCTGTATCCACGATCGCCTTCAGAAGTCCATCGGTTCTCCCTTGTGTTTTCGCTCTAGGAACGGCTGACGCATCCACCTTCGCCACGCGGATAGCATATCCTTGTTGCTTTGCTGTGCTTCAGTTTCAGTCAAACCCACATGAGCCAGTTCTGGATCGATGAACAGACAGGATGGAACCAATCGATCCCGTGTACTACGGTTGCCCCCATCAATTAAATTAGCTTTGATAATGCGATAATCATCGAGCGATATATGAGTATATTGCGGGCCGCCGTTGATGTCGCCTAACGCCCAAATTCCCGGAATGTTCGTCTCTAAGCGATCGTTGACTTGAATAAATCCGCGTGTATCGGTTGCCACACCAGCAGCAGCTAAATTTAAGCTATCGGTATTGGGCGCACGACCAACGGCGACGAGCAAATGCGACCCCTGGAGGGTGATTTCACGATCAGCAACTTGGATTTGAAGGATGGTTTCATTACCAGTGTGATCGACCCTCAACACCTTCGCCTTTAGCAAGAATTCAATACCATCTTGTTCCAGCAATGTTTGAACTGCGATCGCTATATCTGGATCTTGCTGTGACAGGATTTGCTCACTTTGCCCAATGAGAGTAACGCGAGAGCCAAAGCGCCGAAACATCTGGGCAAACTCTAAACCAATATAGCTACTACCGAGAACGATCAGGTGTTCAGGCAAATATTCTAGCTCCATAATCGACTCACTCGTTAAAAACTCAACTTCTGTGAGTCCGGGAATGGATGGAATTAACGGTCGTGTGCCTGTATTAATAAATAAGTGTTCGGCGGTAAGTAAGCGATTGTTCGCCTCAGTCGTCGTTACTTCAATTGTTTTGGGAGCAACAAACCTTGCTTCGCCAATGATCAAGTTGTTATCCAGAGCCTTTTCTAGATTGTGCAAATTCATTTCACGCGCCGATTGCACAACCGATCGTTTTCGTTGGATCACCTCTGCTAAATTAACGGTGGGTGTGTTGGTTTTAACTCCATAAGCGGCACTGTTTCGCACTGTGTTTGCTACATTGGCACTCGCCACCATAGTTTTAGTAGGAATGCAGGCAATATTAATGCACCCGCCACCAATCATGTTTAAACTGCGTTCAACCAGAGCAGTTTTACGTCCGTCAGCGACCAGTGCTGGTGCAAGTGTTTTACCCGCTTTGCCGCCGCCGATAATAATGTCGTCATAGTGTTGGGTGTTCACTTCCATATCCTTTGGGTTTTTACTGATACTTGCGGTGTGTTGAGCCTGAGTATTTGCGAACTGTTCAACTGCAAATTGCGATCACCCCAGGCATCAACAGAGGCGGTTGAGTGCCGTCCAAATGGTGTGGTAATCACCGTCATTGTGTACTCCTTTACAGATGTCAAATGTTTTATTTGCTTTGTTTGACGAAAAATAGATAAAACCTCAAGCCCGCTTTGGGCGGGCTTTGGAATACTAGTACAGAGCGGCGGAAATAACCCACCCATCTGAAATAGGTAAAAAGCTTATAAAATAAGTGTTCTTTCTTTTTACTTTTTACTTTTTACTTTTGCCTTGTTGTACTAGTTAATTTCCCTGTTTGAGAAAGTCCAGCAGTACAGGGTTGACCTGATCTGCATGAGTCCAGTTGATCGCGTGCGGGCCACCGGGTATCACCACCAACCGACTATCTTTAATCAGCTTTGGCAGTCTGGCTCCAGTAGAATGGTGCGGGAGAATGCGATCAGCATCACCCTGAATAATTAAGGTCGGCACATCAATGCGCGGCAGGTCGTCACGGAAGTCGGTCAGCCAAGACGTAACACAGTCTAGAGTTCCCTTAGCGGAAGCTCCTGCTGCAACATTCCAGCTAAGTCGGATGGCATCATCGCTAATACGATCGCCATGAAACACATCAACGTTATAAAAGTCTTTGAGAAATGTAGACAGATATGCTGGACGGTCTGCGACAATCGCCTTCTCAATCCCGTCAAAAACGCTGCGATCGACACCTTCAGGGTTATCGTCCGTCTTCAGCAAGAAGGGTGGCACTGGAGCCATTAGCACTGCTTTACTGACGCGCTCCGAGCCATACTTGCCAAGATAACGAGTCACTTCGCCTGTTCCCATAGAGAAGCCAACCAACACGACATCCCGCAGGTCGAGTTCCGTTATTAGCTTATTCAAATCTGCCGCGAAGGTGTCGTAGTCATAGCCAGATGATGGCTGACTGGAGTCGCCGAATCCTCGGCGATCGTAGGTGATGACTCGATAACCTGCTGACAGCAAAATTGCCACCTGTTTCTCCCAAGAATGACCGCTCAGAGGAAATCCGTGGATCAACACAACTGGTTGACCTGAGCCAAGGTCTTCGTAGTAGATATCAATATTGCCAGAGTTTTCTTTACCAACTGTAATGTAAGACATTGAGATTCTCCTTTTATTTGGATGAATTATGTTTGTGTAATCTGGTTTGCTGCGTCATGTATCAGTGGACGACAGCTAACCCGGATTTCACTTTGCTGAAAAACTGATCGGGTTGTTCAAACCAGAGAAAATGCTCCTTGAAGATTCAACTTTTTCTACAAGCTTGCTTCATCAAGATACGGTTGTTTTTATACACCTCTAAAGTTCCAGACTGCCGATTATCTAACGTGCCATCCCACACCCAATATTCATAATTTCTATTCCGAAACTTATATACTCGAACACCTTCTGTCGCTTGGCTAGTTCCTTTGCCCAAGCTTAAATTACCGTTGGGACTGGTCGCGCGATAGAGCAGTTCCCCGGAAGTATAATTTTGCCAAATATTGATGTTATAACCACCCTGGCATTTTGTACTCAGGATGATGCCAGCAGTAGAATCAGCAGAAGCTCTTAAGGAAAAATTAGCTAAGATACTGATTGGCAGAGCAAGAAGTAACGCGGATGTTTTCATGAGTGTTGTAAAATTGATGAGTTTGACCAGCCCTCCCTTGCAAGGCAGAGGGCAGCTATGCTGCTATGCTGAAGAAAAAATGTAATTTTTTATACCATTTTCTATCTCTGTCCTTTGTCAAAGCCGCCACAAATCGGCTCTGTGCCCCCACCATACCTTTATGTTGGTGGTCTTCAATCAATGGGAGTTCAAGCCCCTATTGTCTGGAATCAGACATATCGTTGTATGTGGCAGTGGGCGAGAGGCGAATGCCAACCTGATGGCATCCTATTGCAGATGTTTTTTCAATTCAGCAGCAGCTTGAACAAACAGAGAACGGGTTTCTGGCAACTCGGCTAAACCATTCAGTAGTCCGAAGTCATGAATCATGCCGTTGTACTGCACAGTTGTCACCTCAACCCCAGCTTCATCGAGCTTGCGTCCATAGGCTGTGCCCTCGTCATGCAAGATATCGCTCTGTGCAACCACAATTAACGCTCTTGGCAAGCCTTTGAGTTGCTCAACCGTCGCCTGTAGGGGAGAAGCATAAATGTCTTTGCGCTTTTCTGGGTCAGCGATGTACATGTCATACATCCACTTCATCGTTGATACAGTCAGAAAACGCTGATCGCCAAATTGGTGATAAGAATTCGTTTCAAAATCCGCATCTACAATGGGCCACATCAGGATTTGCAGCTTGATGTGTGGTCCTCCTTTTTCTTTCGCCTTCAAAGCAGTGACAGTTGTCATGTTGCCGCCGACACTGTTGCCAACGACTGCCAGATTCAAGCCATCCACCCCAATCTCCTCACCATGCTCGGCAACCCATTTAGTCGCAGCATAAATCTCATTGATCGCTTGTGGGTACTGAGCATCTGGCGTGCGAGTGTAGTTGACAAAGACACCTGCAAACCCTGAAAGCACAACCAGATCGCCAACCATGCGCTTGTGTGTTGGGTAATCACCCAGCACCCAACCACCACCATGAATAAACATGAAAACAGGTAATGTGCCTTTGACCCCTTCAGGTCGTACAATATTGAGGGTAATTGAATAACCATCAGCAGTAATCGTTTTTTCAGACTCTTCAATGCCTGAAAGGTCTACTGGAACCGAAGCCTGTGCATCCACAAGAACTTGACGAGCTTCTTGTGGAGTGAGTTTCTCCAGCGCCACACCCCCTGAATTCAGCACTTTCAAAAATTCCTTTACTCCTTTGGAAAGACGTGGATCATCCGCAACTTCCAAAATTTTTGCGGCTTGCGAGTTTGCTTGAGCAACCATGACATTCTCCTTTAATGAATTGTAAACAATCTGTTGAGATGGTACTGTCAAGTGAATTGATTTAACAGTGATGCTTGATCAGTAGTAATTGTGGAATGACAATTACTTTTTATCGACATCGTTTCCCAGCCAAAACTATTTGTTACTGGTGGCTAGAGCGTTTTATGAACTTGTTAGGCTAGATAAACTAAAGGAATGGAACGAAAAGCATATCCTCGTGATGTAAGTTACGAAGAGTGGGCATTTGTCGCTTGCTGTTCTTATGCTCAAGCGATTTGCACAGTTGAGTTCGCATTCGTGGATAACACCCTCTAGCTTCTACAGGTAGAAATCCACCTGCCTGCATTTTCCATAACCTGTAGTCAGCACCGCCGGATGCCAGTAGTGAGGAAAAACATCTTGAAAAGGTTGCCAACCTAGCGGCTTGCTGCCTCGAGCGGTTATTTCCATACTGCAGCAGCATAGAGCGAGTTCTCAAAATCGGGGGCGATATCGCCTGTGATACGTGCCTCATGATGCGCCCAGTCCTCTTTGAACAAGTCGTGACTGATGCACGATACTATTGCAGGTATGTCGCGGCGGATGCTAAATATGTCACCAATTGGCAAGCCGAAGCTGACGAAACCAGCAGGATTAAATACGTGAATGTCTTTCAGATAAGGGGCAGTGCCAGGTACTTTTTCGAGGTATTCGCGGGCGCTACCGAAGTAAGGGTGCGTCCCCAAATAGTCGTCGCGCAGGTCTTCTGGTGGCTCGTAGCGATCGCGCCAGAGGGCAATGTGCTGGGCAAAGTCGGCTAGTTCGGGACGCTTTGTTGGGTCAACGAAGTAACCAGTGCCAGCGATCGCAAAATCAAACTCGAAAACATCATCATTCACCTGGGTGACAATGCGATCGCCCATTTCCCGTGCCGATTTCCAAGGTGCAGATAAGTGTATGTGAAAGTTCGGGAAGGCGATCGCTCGCTCAATCGCGTTCCGTGATGGCGTGGAGCCTGCTTGACGAAAGCGCCAAGCTTGGAACCAGCGGGCTGCATCGGGTAGTTGGGGATAGTTGCAGTAAGCACCAGGGTATTCCCGTATCCGAATTACTGGTAGAGATGCGATCGCCGACCGCCGTGCAAACAGGTGTACTGCCTGAGCTCCCGATTCCAGCGCCACTCCTGCTGCATCGAAAGCTGAAGCCGCCGCACCCAGCACCGCCACAGTCTTACCGCGCAGTGCTTCAAAATCGATGGCATCGGCGGTATGTGCGTACAGCGTGCGTGGTAAGTCAGCCAGTATTGGAGGTACGTATGGACCACCAGTGCCAGCCACGCCATTGGCGAAGATAATTTTGCGCGTAGTTTCTACCTGCGGGACACCGTTTACCTCAAGGTGTAGGCGGAAGAAACCTGCGGCTGGCTCAATCCGCACCAACTTCGTCCGGTAACGAACCTGGATCCCGAGGAATTGCCGATACCAACCGAGGTACTCAGCCCAAGTCACTCGCCCAATGCGATCAATCGCCGCGTAGGCTTGAGCACCGTGCCGCGCTTCGTAAGTAGTTACGCAAAATTAATTATATATTTTTCTCCATAATTACGAAATATTT
>CALMVQ010000016.1 GCA_937873135.1 uncultured Scytonema sp.
TTGGTTGGTTCAGACACTGCGGTTATTGTATGTGATTTAATCGAGAACCGCTATATTTGATACTGACTTCGTTCAACGCTATCTTTCGCTTGACGGTAGCGTGTTTCTAACTCATCCAATTCATGATGTTGGATAACTGAAATTCGTTTTGGCATTACTAGATGATTGCAACAGAGCTATACAGTAAGTATACATCCGGATTTCATATTATTGGTGGTTTACGGAGCTTACACACTGTCCCTGGTTTTTGAATTGGGGATAGTTCTTCCACCCATCGTCTTTACACTGATCTTTACTGGTCGGGGCAATCAAGGTCGTCTGCGTTTTGGACGAATTGAACTGCTCGTTTAGGTCGGTGAAACCGGACTGGTGTGCCAGTACTACGACTAATTTAGAGAAATTTCCTTGGTCTAAGTAATTACCGCTTGGCGTGGTAATAGTTGCCTGATAATTGTCTTGAGATTTAATGAAGCTGTCTCCGGTCGGTTGTATTCCCCCACATGTACCTAGAGGTGAGTTAGGAGCTATGGTCTCACTTCCGGTTACAGTCCCCTGCGCTGATGTGATCGTGAAATGGGCAGAGGACGCAATGACATTCCTAGAGCTATCGGTGGTGACGGTGCCTGTTTCGGTAAATGTACCGTTGTAGGGTCCGGTGGCTGTTCCGCTTGCGGAGTACGTAAAGGTGCCAGAACCATCAGAATTACACTCTCTTCGAGTTGTTATTGCCACCACTACCGTGATCGGATGTGGCGAAAGTCTCTCCATTCAAAGTAGGTGGGGGCGAGCTACTTGTACTTTGTGCACGTGCGACCTGACCACCAACCCATGTGGCAATACTAGACATGACCAATGCTACTGCTGCTGCTCTCAACCGTTTTTTCAGAGTTCTCATATACTGAATTCCCCTTATAACGCTGTTAACAGCATACCTTATATCTTGCACCATACTGTTATTGTCAAAATAACAGCTTAAAAAGCTTATGATTCCATAGGGCTGGTACTGGGAACCTATCTCTTATTAAAAAGGTGCAAGGTATGAGCTAGCCTGTAATTGTGAAGTATGGGGATATCGTGAGGGCGTAGCTAGAGGTAAGACGCTGTCCCTCGTAGTTGTGCGAACCGCACGAGTTTTAATTTAAGCTGGGCATTACCTACATAAGTCTTGTACAATTTACTTAAGTAGGGAGAGCGATCGCTACCAAGTCATACGGCGGATCAATCAGACATCATTATGTAGTGTATTGTAATACTCTTTGAAGTACGGAAAGTGGGTTATATTATAGTGTTGATACTGACATCCTCGTTTCTAGCTCTAACACTCGAGTTAAATTTATGGATATCCCAGGCTCTACCATAGATTATCAATCGGCATTATCTACCCAATTTACACCCGTGTTCTCCGATAATGTGCAAAGCTTGCTTGATGTGGGGACTATACCTAAAAATCCTACTGCCATTATTACCGTGAACAGTACCGCAGATGTAGTGGATGATAATGATGGTATGACGACTCTGCGTGAAGCGATTAATCTTGCAAACGCTGATAACGGTGAAGATTTGATTGTGTTTGATCGCTCTGTATTTTCCAATGCACAGACTATTACCCTAACTGGTGGAGAATTAGATATCACCCATAACTTAGACATCATTGCCCCAAAGGACTCATTGACGAATGAGGACTTGGTGACGGTGAGTGGTAATAAGGCTTCACAAGTGGTTGAGACTGAACCAGGAGCACCCGCTTCACGAGTGTTTGAGATTGAACCAGGAGCAACCGTAACGTTGTCCGGATTGATTATTGCCAATGGTCGGGTGCTTCAAGATAATGCCGAACTGGCACGTAACAACAGTCGGGTGGCGATTGATAATGGTGGTGGAATTCAAAACAGCGGTATCCTTACCCTAGATAGCAGTGTTGTTCGCAATAATGCAATTCCTAATCCAACACTAAACATTGCAGGCGCTGGCGGCGGTATATACAGTACAGGCACTCTTACAGTCAGCAATAGCACCATCAGCAACAACTCGGCAGGCCTCGGGGGCGGTATTTACAACACAGGCACTCTCACACTTAGCAATAGTATTCTTAGTAATAACTCGCTATTTGTACGAGCCAGCGCTGCTGGTGGTGGTATTTACAATACGGGTACAGCTTCCGTATTGAATAGCACTTTGAATGACAATATAGTTAGCGCCGACGGTGGTGCCGACGGCGGCGGCATTTTCAATGCGGGTAATCTTCAGCTAAGCACAAGCACTTTGAACAACAACTCTAGTAGAATTGGTGGTGGCATTGAAAACACGAACAAGGGTACTCTTTCGGTGAGCAACAGTACCCGAGCGTGGTAATACAGCGTATGATTTTGGTGGTGGCATCTCTAACTTTGGCATCAGTACGGTGAGCGATAGTACCTGAGCGTGGTAACTCAGCCGCTAGTGGCGGTGGGATCTATAACTTTGGCACTATGACAGTGAGCAACAGCACTATAATGCGTAATAGTGCAAGCCACAGTATTACATTTGATGCTAACCGTGGCCGAAGTGGCGGCGGCATCTTTAACGATGGCATTTTGACACTAGTGTTTAGTACCGTCACTCTCAACTCTGCCACCAATGGCTCAGGTGTGTACAATAATCTGGGAGCAACTTTGTTAGGTTCTGTCACTGCTAACGGTATTGCTACTGTGAACGTGAGGAATACAATTATCGCGAGCAACCTCTTAAACGCGAACGGTATCGACCCCGACGTATTTGGTGACTTTAAAAGCAGTGGCTATAACCTAATTGGAGACAGTACAGGCAGTACCGGATTTGGAACCACAGGAGACATAGTTGGAACGAGCGACAATCCAATTGATCCAAGACTTGCGCCTTTGGACTTTTACGGTGGCGACACCCAAACAGTAGCCCTCCTCCCAAATAGCCCAGCAATTGATGCTGCCGACCCAACTGTGCTAGACACTGACCCCACCACCGACCAGCGTGGGTTTCCTCGTTACGTCAATGATAGAGCTGATATAGGAGCGTTTGAGTTTTCTGCTTAAAGTGACTTGTTGTTTCCGCTACATTTTTCCTAGACAAAAACGGACAACCGTCTTCGCAAAGCTCGCGCCGGGTGTAAGCTTCCCCCGGCAGACAAGCGCATTTTGAGGCGGTTGATCTGTTTTGTTGTTGAGAGTGTCGTCAATAACCGCGCAAAGCTCGCCGGACAGAAGATTCTGTTCGGCAGACTTTGCCTTCAAAAATGAGCGAACGTACAGTAATAAAATTATTAAGCTCTCCAAAACAATTCAAGACTTTCAGGTACAGACTGCTGATAAGGAAGGGCTAATGTCTTTGCAACAAACTCTTTTAGACAAACTAGCCGAGATCCAGCAAGCTCTCAAATAGTAGGTATTGAGGCGCTACATTTTTCCAGAGACTTAGACGGACAACCCTGACTATTTGGGGCAGTCGAAAAGTATTGTACTTGGGGAAAGCGCAAATTACTGCCCTAAATGCGCCTGCGGTCTTCATAGGAAGCCGAGATTTTTGTAAAGGGTTGTCCGTTTTTGCAATTGTCGGCTCAATAAGTCGGGGTAGTGGTAACCCTGAGCGGGGGAGCGCCCTTGAAAATCCCCGAAGATAAATTACAGGACCAGCCCTTTCAAGGTGAACGTTTGTACTATAGAAAAATCATGTTTTTAACCCGATGTTGGGATTTTGGCGATCTCGATCACTTAATTTACAGTCCAAAAATCAGGAGTTTAATACATAGATTTTTTATTCAATTCCAGGCGATGGCTGAAATGCCGCAAAAATCGTGATAGTACATATGCTCACCTTGAAAGGGCTGGACTACAGAACTTACGCATTGACAAATGAGACAATAAATGTAGTAGTAAAAATCAGAAAAAAATAGGCGATCGCTAATCAGCAAGGGACTGGAAAGACGGATAATTTACGTCCAGAGCGTCTCAGCGGGTTCAGACAATCAGATCAACTACCAAGCCATCCACTGCCAAGTGTGACCTCAACACTTACACTCTGTTTTTACTGGCAGAATCGAAGTATCCAGGTTGCACACGTTTGGCAGACATCATGGAAGATTTGTCTCATGAAGCGTGTCATATGAAATCCGGATGTATACTTACTGTATAGCTCTGTTGCAATCATCTAGTAATGCCAAAACGAATTTCAGTTATCCAACATCATGAATTGGATGAGTTAGAAACACGCTACCGTCAAGCGAAAGATAGCGTTGAACGAAGTCAGTATCAAATAGTATGGCTACTAAGAAGCGGCAAAACAACCGAGGAAGTATCTGAAGTGACAGGTTATTCGCTCCGTTGGATACGGGTAATAGCAAAACGGTACAACGAGTTGGGGAGCGAGGGGATTGGAGATAGACGTCACCAAAACCCAGGAACTGTGACATTAATAGACGAAGTGCAGCAAGCGCAACTATTGCAAGCAATGGAAACCCCAACTCCTGACGGCGGAATTTGGAACGGTCCGAGAGTGGCCGGTTGGATGAGCCAAGTTTTAGATCGTCCTATTTATCCTCAGAGAGGATGGGAATTTCTGAAGCGTTGGGAACATCGGTTATGTGTACCTCGACCCGAACATTATTGTTCAGATCCTATAGAACACTATTGAGTGGAAAAAAAACTCAACTTGAGGGCAATCGAATTACAAAATCAATACCCAGATGCAGAAATTGAGGTTTGGGCGATGGACGAGCATCGTGTAGGACTTAAGCCAGTTTTACGACGTATATGGGTACCTTGGTGGGATACGCCAACAGCATCGGTACATTGGCGATTTGAGTGGGTTTGGGTCTACGGTTTTGTTCACCCTGAGTCTGGAGAAACCTATTGGTGGATTCTGCCACGCGTAAACTCACATCTTGCACCTGGAAAAATTGATAGAGTTTAATTACTCAGTATGAAACCGAGTACCCTTGACCTATCTAGAAAAGCCGAGAAAAAGAAGGTATCTTTATCATTGATATCTTGAAATTGCCTGTGTTTGTACGCATAGGTGCAAGATATGAGTAAACATCGATTTATTCAACCTCGTTTTAGCCGACTTTGCCCGTGAATTTGGTCTTGGCGATCGCTTGCACGTTCTGTTGACAGTTGACCGTGCTGGATGGCATGTCAGTGACAAGGTTCAAATTCCTCATGGTTTGCACTTCGAGTTTTTACCATCATATTCCCCTGAATTACAGCCAGCAGAACGATTGTGGACACTAACTAACGAACCAATTGCCAATCATTATTTTGAATCCATTGAGGAACTTGAAGAAACATTAGTTGCACGTTGCAAAATCTTACTTGAACAAAAAGGTTTTATCAGTGGATTAACCTGTTACCACTGGTGGCCAAAGACTACTGCATACGATAACTAATCACCCGGATTTCATATCAGATCGGCTCCAAGCAAATTTGCATTGCTCAGATCTGCCCATTCTAAGTTTGCGCCTCGGAGATTGGCGTTCTTCAGATGAGCGGAATGTAGTAGTACAAACGTTCACCTTGAAAGGGCTGGTCCTAATATCGTTGGTTTCGTCCTAATTGGTGTTATTTTGATCTGCAGGATCGCCATCAGGATCTTCACTTGCTGGGCTAATGTTGCCTTGCTGTCCGTTAGCATCAGCGGGATCGCCATAGGGATCTTCGCTTGCGGGACGGACTTGGCGATCGCCATTAGCATCTTGCTCTTCGTTCGATCCACTGTTATCACGCACATCAGCACCCTGTAGCAGTCCAGATGCTGTTTGCACAACCCAATTACCAAAATCATGTCCGGCTTCAGTGTTACCTAAGTCCAGTTGGGCGTACTCTAAGCCGCGACTAATGACTGGTAGATTACTGGTCAGTTGTTTAGCTTGAATACCACTATAAGCGGCTGTTGTGGTCAGGACTAAGATCAAGACAAAAGTCGTTAAAATTCCGCGAAACTGTTGAATTCTATTCATATTTCTTACCTAAAAAATTAATACCAATTTGAAAAAAGAATGTGACAGATACCCATCTAGGGGATGAGCGGTGTTGTTCGCCCTGACGATGGATTCATGTGTTGCAAACACTTTTGAAATTGGTAGAAGTTACATAAACACAATAGCAGACCTTAGATTTGAGTAATTGCTTGAATCAGCTCAAGCCGTTCTATGGAACACTAACTTACTCAATTGGCTCAAACGATGACTATGAGTGAACCTGAGCCAGACATCGCCCTTGAATTTGGCTTAAATACCGTCTTTGGACAAGCTACTAGTACAACAAGGCAAAAGTAAAAAGTAAAAAGTAAAAAGAAAGAACCTTATTTTGTAAGGGTTTTAACTATTTCAGATGGGTGGTTTATTTCCGCCGATCTGTACTAGTTTTTTCCTCAATAGTACGACCAAGAGCGTCAACATCTAATTATTCGGCGAATCGTGTCTTGTGCTTGAAATGTTTCGTGTTCTACCACTTTCTTGACTCTGACTTCTTCACGCACAAAGGTTTCTTTGTGAATTTCCGGAGTTTCTTCATAAATTTCCATGTGTGCTACTTCCCCGGAGCGAAAGTCAGCAGTACCGGCAGCAACTGCCTTTAGAGTGTCTGCGGGAGTTACTCGTTCAATCACAACTCGTTCTTTGTCGATGGGCACTGAAACTGTACGGCTTTCAGTTTCTACGTGCTTGCCAATCGCTACTTCCCCTGTCTTAGTGCGAGTATAGAAATATGGCTTTTATCTAGGCGATCGCTCTTTGTGAACCCCATAGCATTCAGTAGCTCTGAGGGGGATTGAGTTCTTCCAAGTTGGTATTGCGGAGATATCAGAGCGATCGTACTAGTACAGTGGGCGCGGAAATAAACCACCCATCTGAAATAGGTAAAAAGCTTATAAAGTAGGTGTTCTGTCTTTTTACTTTTTACTTTTTACTTTTGCCTTTGTCTTCTTCTCCAGCATAAGCGGTTAGCGCTTATGCTGCCTCTATCTGGCTGGGAGCGTCCTAAATGAGATCTGCATTGCGTTTCCCAAAAGAACCCTTTAAAGCAAAAGTCAAGATGACCTAGTCTTATATCGAATCGCACAATATAATTGTGGTTTTTATGTAGGCGATCGCTTCGGGATCAAGCTGCTTCAACAAAGAATTTTCAGTACAAGAAAAGCTGAAAAATGTCGCTGAAAGCGCAGGGTTACAAATACGCATCCGATGAGAGAGTTTAGCTCATCAGCTGATAACTTGTTTTTTCTTTTCCATTAGTAACCTGTTCTTTTTGTTTCAAGGAGGCTGATCCCACTTGTGGCGATCGCAATTCTTTGGTTGATATTTCCGGTTTTTTGTCATAAACCGAACTGAGTAAAATGTCGAGAATTCCACCCTTTCGAGCAGACTCAATGGCTTTATGAGTAATTAATTCCCCAACGTTGAGGATGACATCATCCTGTAAACTGAGAATAACGCGAGTTACAGGAAGTCCTAAGGCGTATTTTATTTTTTGTTTTTCGATTATTTCCGCATTGGAGTCCTGAAGCGAAGTAAATTTCTGTAGTAGGCGCTCCCAGAGATTGCCGACACTTGTTTGAGCCTGTGCCGCACCGCCACGGATCTGCTCACTCGTTTCCGACAAGAACCCGCTAGCGTTAAAACCTGCTGCCTCGCTAGGGGTTAACCCCACAGCATTCAGTAGCTCTGACTCTTTGCGATATGTTTTTGCACGCTTAATGACCAGATCCGTGACAATCTGCCCTGGAGCAGCAATGAAAATACCGTCCTCAGTCCGGACTGCTCCATGCACGCGTCGGCCCAACGCAACAGAGATCGTTTGGCTAGCAAGGACGGCGTTAGCTGCACGGCTTAACTTAACGGTGAGACTACCACCAGTAGCTCGATAAAGTTGGTCAAG
>CALMVQ010000017.1 GCA_937873135.1 uncultured Scytonema sp.
AGCATTTTTAAAAAATATATTAATATTTTAGCACGTTAAGTACGCAAGAGCCAGTTATTTAGGAGTCATGGATTGGATGATATCTGGATTAAGGTGGTTATCTTGTTGTTTGCCAAAAAGGCTTATTACTGAAGGCACCGTAACCCATGCAGGGCAAACGCATCTAAATTAGTCTTGACAAATACCTAAATTAGTGCATCAACACAAGAATCAGAATTTGTCATTGGACTTATTTTTTAGAGGTGAAAGCGATCGCTTAAAATCTTGTCAATAAGCCAGCTTTAATGCGATTTTTTTGAGACTTATTGAGATTGAGACGTGCTTATTGACAATATGCGTTTGCCCTGGTAACCCATGCCAGAGTTCGTATAGGCTTAACAGTACTAAATTTAAATGCGTTTGCCCTGCTTAATCCCCCTCTTGAACTCAGGTTACTTACTATTGAATATCAATTTCCAATCATTTTTCATACTGACAACTTGCCAGCTATTTTTTTGTGCTGCATTCAAAGAACCATTACCAGGTTCTGAGTAAGCGAATTCTCGTTGTTCATCATCATGATTGATAAGTAATTGAAAAGAGGGATTGTCTTGCATCTGAGAAAAAGTTAACATCCCAATATCTCCCTCTGAACGAACATTTCCTGCTACAAAAAGAGGCTGTTTCCCAATGAAGAGATCGATGTAAACTGGTTTCATTAGTTGGTCGCTAAATAAATCAAGTTCATCCTTTCGCCAAATTACTGCTTTCCCGTCATTTTCAAGAAATTCTTTAGTGGTAGAACTACCGATTACTTGTTGAGGGGGAATCCCATAAATTTCATGAGAAATTATCCGAATAAAATCAATTGCTCCCTTTGAACAAATCCAAGTTTTAAAGTCATTATTTCGTAAATATTCCATTAGTTCTATCATGGGTTGATAGGCAACTTTGGTATAAGGAAGATTTAGATTAGGATGAATACCTTGAGCAAAAAAAGCTTTGGCTTCTGTTTTATATTGATTTTCGGTCATGTTAGCAGAGGCAAAAGCAAACAAGAGCATTGTTGTTTCTTTTTTATCACTATCAAAGTCGTGTTTATTATCTTCTAATACTGTTTTAAACGGTTGTTTTTCCCGTAAACTCACATCGGTTTTTACCATTGACTTTAACCGTTCCTTAACAAACATCATTTGAATAAAGGGTTCTTCTGGCCAAAGGGTACCATCATGATCAAAAACGGCTATGCGATCTTCTTTAGGAACAAACTCAGGACTGTCTTTTATCGTGACCCGGTTAACAAATTCAATTATTGACGTTTTGGTCATTCCTTGATTCCAACTGGGGAGAGGATCTATTTTTAGGGCTTGGGCAACTAAATTTTGCGAAAATAAATAACTAATAAAGCCTATCGTAAGAACGAATAAAGTAGTTATTTTGTAAAAATTCTTTCTCTTCTCTTCGGATATTCTCATCTTAAATCTGTACTTTAGACTATGAAGCACAAAACCCGGATTTCTCTCCAGGCTTGAAGAAATAGGGGTCCTCAACTGCCAAAATCTATATTTGACATTCGCTCTTTCCAGGTGCAAGATCTGAGGAGGTGTTAAAGGTTGGCGGAGCGCTGTTTTTCCATGTCTATTAGCGCTCCAAGTGCTGGTTGCTATTTTTCGCGATCGCAAATGAACAAGCATCACATGAACATTATACCCATTCCTCGCTCATCAATCTCGTTTAAAATCCATCTGTTAGTCGTTCAAAAAGTGCGCTCTCACTAATACCCCCCTGAACGGTTACAAATCTGTTTGGGCTGACGAAGGCCACACACCTTTATCAACTACGTAGTGCCTGTAGTAAAAGATAGGAAAGATCAGTGTGATCGCTCCAAGCGCATACCATAGAGCATGCGGTGCAAATACATTAGCCCCAAAGATAATGAAAGCTAGATTGAGTAAAGAAAGAGCAGGACCAACCCAATAAACTAACCAATCTGGAGCGCGGAAACTTCGAGGGTGGTTAGGCAAGCTTGAACGCAGCATCCAGACTGAATTCAAGTCCATAAAGACGCAGATGAGGTACGCTACGGTGCCTGCTGCCAAGACAGAAATTGGGTTTCCCAGGCACAACAAAACCAGGTTAATGATCAGGTCAGTCCACATAGCGTTGGTGGGGATATCATGCTTGTTTAGCTTACCCAAGTACTTAGGTACTAAACCATCTACTGAAGCCTGGTATAAAGTTCTGGAGCTGCTAGCCATCCCTGTGGTAATTGCCAGGAGCATTGCTAAAATCAGCATCAGTGCGAGTAATTTACCCGACCCACCGCCAAAGGCAATCTCTGCTAGTTTGACGACTGTAGCTTGGGGATTACCCCCGACAAAAGCTGGATCGGTAAGATTTTTCATCCCCAACACTCCTAAAAAAGTGAAGGGAAAAAGAATGTAGCATAGTCCCCCAACCACCCCAGCCGAGGTAATAGCTTTCAGAGTGTCCTTGGCAGGATCTTTAAATTCGCTCACGTAACATACTGCCACTTCAGCCGCGTATGTTACACTCGCTGCGATAAACATCCCACCCATGAACAGGGTAAAAACAGTATAGCTAAACCAACTGGTTGTGCCTTGGGGAATTAGAGGTACGAAGTTGGCTAAATTAACTTTTCCGCTCAGCAACGGCACGACAGTAAGCAGGAGCAATGGAATCAACGACAGAAGCGCGAGCGCAAACATTATCCTTACCGTTCGTACAATTTGATTATGCTGCAAATAAAACGCCAGCAGCATAATCGCCACACCACACAGAATTATCCCATCAAGCTTAAAGGTTATCCCCGGCAAGACCTTGCTTAGGTCAAGCAGGACGATAGAGAACTTCGCTAATGGTGTAGAAGCCAGAAAAGCACTAATCAAGTAATTCCCCGCCAAGGACGCTATAACTGCTAGCCCTGTAGACCAAGGTAACCAGTAGCACCAGACATTGATGGGGGCAAAAATTTTGCCGTAGCGAAGCCACGCTACAGAGCTGTAGATAGAAGCTCCACCTGTTTTGTTAGGAAATATACCAGCCAACTCACCATATAAAAACAGTTGCACGAAACCAATCAAAGTCGATAGTATCCAGACAAGTATAGAAGCCGTGCCAACTATTGCTACCATTAAACCAATGGAAAAAAGAATTCCAGGTACTACACCAGCGCTAAGCCAGAAAGCTTGCTTCCAATCAATAGTTCGCCTCATTGAGTTCTGACTTCTCACGGGTTTGTTAAGATAATAAATAATTTGTTACTCGATAGTTAACAATTAGTTTATCAGGTAACCGTTCAGAGGGTGCGCCGGGAGCATCCCAATTTGGAAAAAACACATTATTCGCGAGATTTCCTTGCGAATAATAGGAGGGATAGACTTCCGACTCCACAACGTTTTATTAGTGGATATTGATCCCCAGGGAACTTCCGGCGCTTCTCTTGGCATTGAAATTTGGAAGCTAGAGACTCAACTGAAGTTATCGTTCCAGTGACAGTGTTGATCACTAAAATCTGACAAGAACCGATAATGTTGCCGAAAAAAATTGGAAGTATAAGCATGCCCTTCGGCAATATTATGGGTATACCGACATTAACAAATGTAAAGAAATATTTCGACAACAGCATCTATTGATACTCGCGCCCCTAAAAGAGGGTTAGCCTAAAATTTAGATGTAATTGCCCTGTGCCTGTGCTTATCTTGACAATGCCGCAGGCAATCAGGTATGTCGTTCCTCAATCTGTCGAACAATGGTCTCCACTTCGCCGTATTCTTGGTAAATTGCATCGTACCTCTCGACAAGGTCGGGTTTGGGTTGCTCGACATGAGCAATTCGCACCCACTCCCGGGCGAGAGATGGGTAATCAGAACGAAGTCTGGTTCCGACCGCTGCGATCATCGCGGTTCCGAGCGCGCCTCCATGAATAACCTCCGGGACAAGAAGACTACAGTTATATACCGCAGCAACAATTTGACGCCAGATCTGGCTACGGGCACCACCGCCTAACAAGAGAAAATTGCCAATCGGCTGCTTTTGCATAGACGTCTCGGTAGTCATTCGTAACCACAATACTGCTCCCTCAAGCACGGCGCGGTATATATCAGCCCGTTGATGAGCCAGCGTGAGACCGTAGAAAGCACCCCGTGCTGCCGGACGGATTGCACCACCACACTCACCCATCAAGTGGGGAAGAAAGAAAACTCCACGCGCCCCAGGTTCACTCGTTTCAGACTCAAGAGTAATGGCTTCGTATGTTGTTTTCTTTTCCCCAGCATCGAATACTTCACGAATCCAGTGCAATGCCGCTCCAGTTGCAGTGACGCCGCCAAAATATATTGTCTTGCCAAACCGTGCTTGTTCTTCAGATGACTTAAATGCACCGCTGATGCCACCCGTACCTAAATACAGGCAGGCGCGTTCAGGAAGGTAACACCCAGAACCGATAATTGTCGAAAACCAATCTGCCGAACCGATAACGACTGGCGTACCTTGCTTCAGTCCAGTTTCAGCAGCGGCAGCAGATGTTACTGTACCCGCAATATCATGGCAGGATCGAATTGAGGGCATACGGGTCAGGGAAACTCCAGCGAGTTCCAAAAGTTCTGCTGACCACTCTTTGGCTGGGCGATTCATCAAACGGGTACCACCTGCATCGCGGTCGTCAGTTGCTACCTCGCCAGTGAGTCGGAATCGGAGAAAGTCTTTCGGGGGAAGAAACCACTGTGCTCGCTCAATCGTCTCCGGTTCGTGCTTGCTAAGCCAACGCAAGCGCGGAACGGATGACATCGTCGTGGGCGGATAACCGGTGATCTGGATGAACGTTTCGGCGTGTTCCGCAAGCTCGGCAGCCTCTGACGCGCAGCGTTGATCCGGCCAGAGTAACGGTGTCCCTAAAACACGACCCGCTCCATCAATCGGCACGAGCGTGTGCATAAATCCACAGATGCCAATCGCACGGATCGCGCTCGGATGCACGTCCGGGTGGTCAAGCACGAACCGGATTCCGGTACACACCATTTGCCACCAGGTATCGGCATTCGACTGCATCCAGGTTGGTCGAGGATGCTGGACGGGTGTGTCGCGCTCGGTGGCTGCGACGATCCTTCCGTCCAGGTTGAAGACGATTACTTTTGCCGTGCTGGTTCCCAGGTCGATTGCCAACACCAGATCGTCGAAATAGTTGGTCATTGAATTACCCAGCAATATAACCTTATGCCAAGATGCCAATTGTAGACAAATAAAACAGTTGAACAATTTCAGTGGCTCAAACTCCTGATTCTTCGTTCGACAGTGTAAATGTTCTGAAAAAAAATTGAACAATAACTGTCTGACTGATTAGGCACAGCCATTTGCTCACATATAAATCGGTTGAAAAATTTCAGAACCTCAATACCTTAAATCTTCACATCCCACGGCGTAGATGGTAGAAAAATCGTGGCGAACGTGGCTCCTGGAATTGTTGAACCGTTTTATTCATTGTTTAATAGCTTTATTTATTGTTCAACCGAATTATTCATCTACAACATTGGTTAACTTCGAAAATACTTACTCCACCGTCACCGATTTAGCCAGGTTTCGAGGCTGGTCAACATCTAAGCCCCGATGTGCCGCAATGTGATAAGCTAATAGCTGCAAGGGAATTACAGTGAGCATGGGCGAAAGCAGCTCTTCAACATCTGGGATGGGAATCAGCTGATCAAATGTCTGGGCCGCCTCTAGGTCTTTCTTTGGAGTGACGCCAATCAGATGAGCATCACGGGCTTTAGCTTCTTGGGCATTGGAGAGGACTTTTCCGTACACACTACCGGGCTGTGCGATCGCTACCACTGACACCTTAGAATCCAACAGTGCGAGCGGTCCATGCTTGAGTTCCCCAGCTGCATAGCCTTCGGCATGGATATAGCTAATTTCCTTGAGTTTCAACGCCCCCTCTAGGGCTATAGGGAAGTTAATCCCGCGTCCTATAAAGATAAAGTCTTGAGTGTAAGTAAACTGGTGAGCTAGTTTTTGAATATAATCCTCTTGGAACTCTAAAATTGATTCCATTAGAGCTGGTAGTTGTCGTAACCCATTAAGAATTGCCTCCAGTTGCTTGAGGGAAAGGGTTTTACGACGATAACTCAAATCTAGTGCCAAGCAGTAAAAAGCCAATAACTGAGCGATAAAAGTTTTAGTAGCGGCAACCCCAATCTCAATTCCAGCATGGATATCAATAATTTGCCCTGACAAAGCCGCAAGGGAGCTTTCGGGACGATTGGTAATGCCTAAAAGTCGCGGTTGAAACTTTGGCAATCGATTTGAGCGGCGCTGTTGTTCCATTGCCAAAGCCGCCAGCGTATCAGCTGTTTCCCCAGACTGAGTGACGCCAATCGTGAGCGTATTGGCAGTTAACGGCGGCGGCGCATAGCGAAACTCGGAGGCATGCTGCACCATTGTAGGTATTCCAGCCATCTGTTCGAGCAGATATTTCCCCACCAATCCCGCGTGCCAACTAGTGCCACAAGCAACAATTTGAATTTGTTCTAAATCCTCTAACAGTTCCGCTGGTAAACCTAACTTTGTCGGCATCCCAAACAACCCAGTGGGATGCCAATCATTGTTGAGGTAAGCTTCTAAACCAGCGCGTACCACCCTTGGTTGCTCATGGATTTCCTTGAGCATGAAGTGCTTAAATCCTTGCTTCTCAACTAACACAGGATTCCAACTGAGGGTGCGATGGTGTTTTTTCAAGTGCACGCCCGCAAAATTATAGACCTCAACTCCCAAAGGTGTTAGTCGCGCTAGTTCGCCGTTTTCCAAGCTTAGTACAGCACAAGTATGGGGGACAAGAGCAGGGATATCGGAGGCACAAAAGTATTCTCCCTGACCAAAACCGATCGCTAAAGGAGCTTGTTGTCGAGCAATAATCAGTTCGTTGGGGTAGTCTGCACAGATGACTGCGATCGCAAATGCTCCCTTCAGTTTATTAACTGCCTGCCGCACGACTTCTAGGAACAGATTTGGGGGTGGGGGAGCAGACCGAAAGACGACAGGAGCTTGTAATAAGGTTGTTCTCAATGCAGTTTTTTTTGGTTCGACCTGATTAAATTCGAGAGAATCATACAATTTAGCTCTTGTTGCATCAATTCTTTCTACTTCAGCTTTGTTCAGGGAAGATTGTTCTATCAACAGCTGAGCGATCAGGTGGGGAATGACTTCTGTATCGGTATCAGAGCGGAAAAAGTTTCCCAGCTGTTCTAGTTCGTCTCGCAATTCACGGTAGTTTTCAATAATACCATTCTGAACCACTGCTACTCGCATTGCCTTATCCATGTGCGGATGGGCGTTGTACTCTTCTGGTTTGCCATGAGTCGCCCAGCGAGTGTGTCCAATCCCTGTTTGGGCTGGGTTTTCTACTCCAGCTAGTTTTTCTCTTAAATTATGGAGTTTGCCCTTAGCTCGAACGCAGTGGATCTCACCCGACGAAACAGTGGCGATTCCGGCAGAATCATAGCCTCGGTACTCAAGTTTTTCTAACCCTGTCAGCAAAATTTTTGTAGCTGCTTGAATGCCAACATAACCAAATATTCCGCACATTTAACAAGTTACTCCTTATTGAAATTTGGACAAAAATAAGTCGCAGAAAATCGACCTCGGAACCAGCACACAAAAGTGGAGTCCATTGTTCGACAGATTAAGGAACAACAGTCTCTTACGCCTGCTTTTGTGTTACAGTACTAATGCGGACAGCGACTTGAATGCCGTGTTAACGGTAGCCCCGCCGTGGACGATTTCGCCAAGTGCTGCCACCATCCGATCCGGGCGCGGGTGAGTCAGAATGTTACGCCCGAAGATGACGCCGCACGCGCCGGCATCCATTGCATCAGCTGCTACTTGTAGCGTTCCGAGGGGATCTCCTGTAGCCGGACCACCAAGCACCAAAACAGGAACGTAACATGACCCGGTAACCGCTCGATAATCAACGACCGGGGCGACGTAGTGCACCTTGACAAAGTCTGCGCCAGCCTCGGCAGCAGTCCGTGCTGCCTTGGCGACGTTTTCCACCGTATGCGCGCTCTTTTCCTGGAACGAGACTGGTATTGGCTCGGCAAGCAGTGGCATATTCCATTCGGTACAACGGGCAGCCAGACGGCGCAAATCTGCAAGCTTCGTTTCCTGAGGATTTCCGGGAAAGACCTTTAGCATGACGGCATCAGCACCAAAGCGTAAGGCATGTTCAACCCCGTAGTCAGCGACGGGACCTTCGCTATCGAGTCCAACGATTAGTCCCGTGTTACCCAGAACATCAGCAACGGCGCGAGCCATGCCAAACGTCGTCAGGATTGCATCGGCTCCGCCTTTGACAATTTTCGCGACGACTTTGTTCGGTTGTTCCAATCCGTACTTGGGACCATAGGCGGCGTGATCCATAGCGACCACGACTGCGCGTCCATCTCGACCGAAGATATGATGCAATCGCCGCTTAGACCAATGGGGAACTGCTTTTGTGTCTTGGAACATATCTTCTTCCTTCTTCGTCAGTGTATAGGACATACCATCGATTTCAATCCGAAACGCCCCGCAGTCGTTTCAAACGCCTCGCGGACATCGTCTAAGTCGAAGCGGTGGCTGATCGTAGACTCGACATCCACAATACCGAACTCAATCAGTCGGAGGGCGGCTGTGAAGTGGTGGGGCGTAAAATCGTGACTGCCGGTCACTCGTAGTTGGCGGTAGTGAATTAAGTTCGGATCGACGGGCACCTCGGTTCGCGGATAGGTACCTGCAAACAGGTTCACCCAACCATTGATTGCAGCCATCTCCAGTCCCTGACGAGTTGGCTCGAATCCCCCAATGGCGACAATCACAGTATTCGCACCACGTCCTTGGGTGAGTTCTTTCACCTGTGCGATCGGGTCAGTTGTACTGGCATCAATTACATCGTGTGCACCCAACTCACGGGCTTTCTCCAGACGGGATGCAATTTGCTCACTCACGATGACGCGCGCACCCCGGCGTAGAGCCACTTGCAAGTGGAGCAGTCCCATTGGCCCAGCACCGATAATCACAACGTCGTCACCTAGCTCAATTTTGGTGTAGCTGTGCGCTTGAATGACGCAAGCTAGTGGCTCGGTAAACGCAGCAGCCTCAAAAGAGACACGATCAGGGATTACCCGAAGCTGGGTCAGTGGCGCGATTCCAATTTCGGCAAATCCCCCCCGCACCCGCTTCCGGCGATTTTCGCAGTAGTTAAAAGCACCACGGTGACACTGGTGACAATGACCGCAGACATAACGCCAGTCAACGACGACTCGATCTCCCACTTTGAATTGTGAATTTTTGCCCTCCTCGCCCAGTGCCAACACCGTTCCAGACCATTCGTGACCGGGCATACGTGGGAGTACTTGCTCGACAGCTTTTCCTAGATAGCTTTTTACATCGCTCGGACATACACCGCACGCCTGAATCCGAATTAATGCCTCGTCAGATGCTGGCTTTGGATCGGCTAAAGTATCAACTCGGAGGTCGCGTTCACCATAAATTTGAGCTGCTTTCATTGGCTTGTTTGCTCCTGTTCTTTATTATGTTGTCCGCTAAGGTCGATTTTGTTTTGCAATCTGGTATGCAATCGGGACAGGGTCTCTCTGAAATAGCTTTCGCCGTTCCGAACTCCACTGATTCATCCATTCCGGTGGAATTGCTTGGGTATCGAGGTAGGGGGATTCTGACTCTTTAAAGACATAGTCTACGAGTACTCGCAAATCCTGCCCCGAATCTGCTGGCTTTGACAACACTGAATGATACGTCCGGGAGTTCAAGAAGACCATGCTATGTGGCGGCAGTTCCAGTTCTTCCGCCCTGAAGACTCTTCCAACCTGTTCTCCGTACAATTCGGTCAACAACTCAGGTGTGATCTTGGGTTGTGAGCCATCATCAGGCATGTATGTACCTTGAGCGTCAGGGTTTGTTGCAAGGTGTGGAAGTAATTGTCCTGGGTACGCCAGTCCGTAAGGCGCGTAAGCTCCCCAATCTGAGATGCGATGGCTTCCTGGAATCACCCACAGGCTCGTGTCTCCCCGCTTAAACCCCCCTGGGTAATAGAGCATCTGGATATGCCACTTCTTCTGCTCATCTGGATCAAGCGGGTGATTGTCATGATGGTATTCAATTCCAGCTGCCCCAGGCTTTGCGACCCGCGTCCACGAGTGGCAGAAGTAGTAGTTCTCCCCAATCACAGCCCGTAGCAGCGACGATATTAGGGGTGCATCGAACAACTGTTGGGCGAAGGGTCCTTTGTCGTTCCAGGGGACGACACTGATGCGATGGGGCTTCCTCAACCCGCTTCTTTCCTCATCCGTCATTTGCAGGAACTTTGAGACTTGTGGGTTACGCAGGACTTCGTCCATCAGTCCTTGGCTCCCTTCTTCCGTAAGTACGCCGGGAAAAGCCACATAACCGTTTTCGTAGAAAAATGCAAGATCCTTTTCAGAGGGCTTGTCAATTTTAAACATATGTGCAACCTAGTCTAATTGTGGATCGTCAGCACGTAGATCTGAAAATAATGCTGTGCAATGCAGTGGTATCTGGTTGTCAAAAGATTCTCACGCCAAGTTGATCCTGTTGTCGCTACCCCCGACCGATGAAGGGCATCTTTGTCGGCATCACGAAAACTGATTGAACAT
The DNA here is from genome assembly GCA_937873135.1 of uncultured Scytonema sp. Lineage (GTDB taxonomy): Bacteria > Cyanobacteriota > Cyanobacteriia > Cyanobacteriales > Nostocaceae > Rhizonema. The sequence continues at coordinate 10,665 of CALMVQ010000017.1, forward strand.
TAACTTCAAGCGGCATATTTGCCATTATCACCAGCATGTTGGCAACATATTTCACATCCATGGTGGGTTCTACTGCCAGAGTGCCGTCAGCCTGCTTTGCCGCATGCTGTCCCCCTCCGTCAGGGGGTTCAACATTGCCAACATCGATCTGTCCACAAGCAATGTCATATTTTCGACCATCCAAAGAGAGAGCCTTGGTTAGACCCGTGATTGCATGTCTAGTGACAGTATAGGTAGTCGCATCCGGCCTGGGTATATGGGCTGAAGGCGCACCATTGTTAACAATACGCCCACCCATAGGGTTCTGCATCTTCATCAGCCGAAAAGCATGTTGAGCACACAGGAAAGAACCAGTTACGTTGGTTTGTACAACACGTTGCCAATCAGCATAAGTGACATCTTCTACTGGCATACTTGGGACGTTGTCCCCTGCATTATTAAATAGAAAATCCAGCCGCTCAAAGTGCTGCTTGACTTTATCAAATAAGGTAGCAACCTCATCAGGCTTTCCAATATCAGTTGGAATAGGTACGGCACGAGAACTGGCATCGCCAGACAGACGAGCAGTTTCTTCCAATGCTGATTTACGCCTACCGACCAACACTACAGACCAACCGTTTGCCAACAAAGCAAGAGAACTGGCACGACCGATACCACTTCCTGCACCAGTAACAACAGCAATATTGCTGTTCTCACGAGGAATTGTTTCAGAACTGTTCATAATTTTCTTAGAGTATAAATGATTAAGTTTTAGGCTTGACAGACAAGATAGTTGCTGATTTTGGGTCGAGTACTAGCAACTTGGGTTAGTAGGGGGGCCGTACCCAGCGAAAGCGACGGAGTGCATCTATGGTTTCAGGCAGTAGCGGTCCGTCATCGCTTGCAGACGTATTCTCGTGAACCTGCTCCTGGGAACGCATACCCACAATTACTGTCGAGACTGCGGGGTGGGAAAGGCAGTAGCGCAGTGCTCCACGTGCCATTGAGGCGGCAGATACCTCCAGAATGGGCCGCATTTCCTCGACACGCTCTACGGTTTGCCGTAACAAATCTCCCGCAAAGAAGCTGCTACGGAAGTCGCTGTCAGGGAACTTGGTGTCGA
>CALMVQ010000018.1 GCA_937873135.1 uncultured Scytonema sp.
TGATGACTCATTGTTTGGCTCCTGAGGCTGGCGGTTACACTCCCACTGATTTTCCGCTAGCAAAACTGAACAATGTGAAACTAAAGCAATTGTTGAGCAATGTTGGGGCACAGCAAGGGAACGCCACGACAAACTGGAAAAATATTGCCGATATCTATCCATTGTCCTCAGTACAACAGGGGATGCTGTTCCACACCCTTTACGCTCCTGATTCTGGGGTGTATTGTCAGCAATTTAGCTGTACTTTTACAGGAAGAGTGAATGTGGAGGCATTCGCTGCCGCATGGCAGCAAGTCGTCGCACGGCATGTCGTCTTGCGGACTGGTTTTACATCAGTTGAGTCGGACAAGCCGTTACAGGTGGTGTATCGACAGGTGAAACTACCACTTTTGATTCATTCATGGCAGGGGCAATCAATTGAAGAGCAGCAACAGCAACTACAAACTTTTCTCTGTTCAGATGCTGAGCGTGGGTTTCAACTCTCAGTTGCACCACTGATGCGGTTGAATTTAATCCAAATGTCACCGGATGTCTACCAATTTGTGTGGAGTTATCACCACATACTCCTAGATGGGTGGTCACTGCCGTTGGTATTTAAGGAAGTGCTAGGTTATTATGAAGCATTGTGTGAGGGGCAAGAGTTACAACTCCAAGCGAGTCGTTCCTACCGCGAGTACATTGCCTGGTTACAGAAGCAGAAGTTGGAAGTGGCCGAACAATTTTGGCGGCAAACACTCAAAGGGGTGACTTCCCCAACGCCCCTTGTCGTTGATAAACAGCAAAAGTCCGCGCATGACAGCAGCTACAGCGAGCAGATTCAAGAGCTATCACAAACCACAACAGCCGCTTTAGTTTCTTTTGCACGGCAGCATCAACTGACGTTAAACACCTTAGTGCAAGCAGCTTGGGCAATACTACTCGCACGATACAGTGGCGAAACCGACGTGGTGTTCGGCGTGATTGTCTCGGGGAGATCCCCAGCTATAGTCGGTGTGGAGTCGATAATTGGGCTATTTATTAATACTCTGCCAATGCGAGTGTCCGTCTCGGATGAGGACACAGTTCTACCTCTTCTCAAGCAAATACACTCTACACAGGTGGAAATCAGTCAATACGAGTACACACCACTGGTAGAGATTCAGCGCATCAGTGATGTGCCACGCGGGCAGGCGTTGTTTGAAAGTATCGTGGTGTTTGAGAATTATCCGGTAGATGCGGCTTTACAGCAACACTCACAGAAGTTTAACATCAGTGATGTTCGTGCCATTGAGCGGAACAACTATCCACTGACTCTGCTCGCCCAACCGGGTGTGCAATTGTCGTTGCGGTTCATCGCCGATAGTCAACGTTTTGACCATGCAAGTGTGACACGGATGATGGGGCATTTGCAAACGTTGCTACAGGGTTTAGTTGCCAATCCCGACCAAAAGCTGTCGTACATCTCAATGTTAAGTGCCACTGAACTCGAGCAGTATTTGCTGGAGTGGAACTTCACCCAAGCCGACTACCCCAACCACTTATGTCTGCATACATTCATAGAGCAACAAGTCCAGAAAACACCGGATGCAGTGGCAGTCGTATTTGAAGACCAACACCTCACCTACACTCAACTGAACACAGTCGCCAATCAACTGGCGCATTACTTACTGGCATTGGGCGTGGGACCGGAAGTATTGGTGGGGATATGTATCGAGCGTTCATTGTTGATGGTGGTGGGATTGTTGGGTATTCTCAAGGCGGGTGGCGCTTATGTGCCGATGGACCCTGACTATCCGGCTGAACGCTTGGCATATATGCTCTCAGACAGCCAAGTCAAGGTGCTGTTGAGTGAAGAAAAATTAGTGGACAGGCTGGCACAACAGCAGGCGCATCTAGTGTGTTTGGATACAAACTGGCAAACTATCAGTCACCAGAACACAGAAAATCCCCGTAGTGGAGTGTTAGCAGATAATCTCGCTTATGTGATTTACACTAGTGGGTCTACAGGCAAGCCGAAAGGAGCGATGAACACTCATCAAGGGATTTGCAATCGCTTGGTGTGGATGCAGCAAGCTTACCAAATCACACCAGATGATTGCATCTTACAAAAAACCCCGTTCAGCTTTGATGTCTCAGTATGGGAATTCTTCTGGCCATTAATGACTGGAGCGCGTCTAGTGATGGCGCAACCCGGAGGACATCGAGATAGTGCTTATTTAGTAAAGCTGATTGCTCAACAGCAAATTACCACATTGCATTTCGTCCCCTCAATGCTACAAGTATTCTTAGAAGAACCTCGTCTCTCCAGTCGCGGTTGCTTGCGGCAAGTGTTCTGTAGTGGCGAAGCACTGCCAAAAGAACTCACAGAACGCTTTTTTGAGCGTTTGGGATGCAGTTTGCACAATCTCTATGGACCGACAGAAGCGGCAATTGACGTCACATATTGGCAATGCCAACCAGATAGCAAACTGTTGAGTGTGCCGATTGGTCGCCCGATCACCAATACACAAATCTATATATTGGACGCTCGACTGCAACCAGTACCAGTGGGTGTGGCGGGGGAGTTACACATTGGTGGAGATGGTTTGGCGCGGGGCTACCTCAGGCGTCCGGAGTTGACAGCAGAAAAATTTATTCCCAATCCATTTGCGCTCTCCAAACCCGACTCACGCCTGTACAAAACAGGAGATCTCGCACGTTACAGTATTGATGGCTTCATTGAGTATCTTGGTCGAATTGACCATCAAGTGAAGGTGCGAGGCTTCCGGATTGAGTTAGGCGAAATTGAGGCGGTGCTAAGCTCTCACCCCAATGTGCGACAAACTGTCGTCATTGCGACAACTGAAGTGGTGGGGGTGACGCGGTTGGTAGCATACCTAGTCGCTGAGCAGCAACCAGCACCCAGCATCGGGGAGTTGCGTGCTTTCCTCTCACAACAACTGCCGGAATACATGATTCCCAGTGCCTTCGCCGGACTTGATTCCCTACCATTGACACCCAATGGTAAACTCGACCGCAAGGCACTACCAGATCCTGAGTTAGCACAACCTTCTGTTGAAAAAACTTTTGTGGCTCCCCGCACACCAACCGAGGAGGTACTGGCTGAAATCTGGACTCAAGTGCTTCGGCTTGAGCGAGTCAGTGTCATTGACAATTTCTATGACCTTGGTGGTCATTCCCTGATAGCTACTCAACTGGTCTTCCGCATACGAAATACATTCAAAGTAGAATTGCCTTTACACGTCCTGCTCGAAACACCTACAGTTGCGGGGATGGCTGAAACCATTGATCATGTTCGTCAAGCAAAATTGACTCCATCTGCTACAATATCTGTCACGGATCTCAATGCAGAAGCTGTTTTAGATGATACAATTTACCGTGCCAATATCCTCGTTGAGGATGTCACACCAGCACATATTTTCCTCACTGGAGCAACAGGTTTTCTAGGAGCTTTTTTACTCTATGAACTCTTACAGCAGACTGATGCTGATATTTATTGCTTGGTACGCTCTTCTAATGTGGAATCCGGCTTAAAGAAGATACAAGCAAATCTTGAATCTTACTTACTGTGGAATGAATGTTTTAGTTCCAGAATTATCTCAGTTCTCGGAGATTTATCTCAACCACTTTTTGGTCTTGGGGATCAACAGTTTCAATTGTTGGCAAATACAATAGATGTCATTTATCATAATGGCGCATTAGTTAATTTCGTTGAGCCCTACTCTAAACTTAAGGCGGCTAATGTTCTTGGAACTCAGGAAGTCCTAAGATTGGCAAGTCAAATTAAACTCAAGCCTGTACATTATATTTCTACCATTTCCGTTTTCCCGTGGGAGGAGGACTTGTCTAAAGAGCATATATTCCGAGAAAATGACTCTTTAGATCGTGGTAATCTTACAGGTGGCTATAAGCAGAGTAAATGGGTAGCCGAAAAGTTAGTCACAATCGCACGCACTAGAGGACTTCCTGTCTGTATCTATAGACCGGGAAGAGTCTCAGGGGATAGTCAAACAGGAATCTGTAAGACAGATGACTTAATCTCCAGAATGATCAAAGGCTGCATTCAACTTGGAAGTGTTCCAGACTTAGACATAATGGTTGAAATGGTTCCTGCGGACTATGCAAGCAAATCTATCGTCCATATATCAAGGCAAAAAAAATCATTGGGAGAAACCTTTCATATTGTTAATCCCGTCCCTGCTCCCTGGAGCGATGTTTTCACTTGGATCCGCTCTTTTGGTTACTCGCTTGAACAGATTTCGTATAAAAACTGGCGAGCAGATCTGCTCAAGAGTGTTGAGCAATCTTCAGAAAACACATTATATTCTTTGATACACTTATTTGATGAAGTATCTGAGATTGATAATGAGATGAAAGAGCAAACGTCTAACTCAGTAACTATAGAGTTTGACTGTCAGAATACGCTTAATAGTCTTGCGGGAACTTCTATAAACTGTCCACCAGTAAGCGCAGAATTGCTTAGTACCTGTATTTCATACTACATCCGTAGCGGTTTTTTGGAAAATATACAGCAGAATGATCGACAAAGTATCTTTGATTTGTGTAAATCAGAACCAGTAAACTAACGGGAGGTGACAATCAACAACAGACAAAAACTAAGACACGACAATCTATAAAGTCATGGTGAATCACGAACAACAGTATTTTATTTTACCGACTGACAGAGAGAACCCTTTCGGCTGAAAGGATGCAGGCAAAATTGGTCTGAAACCGCAATGCTTGGAATGCATTAAGCCAGTGTTGACTGACTTGAAACCACTGAGTTTCCTCATGAATATGGCAGAAACTACTGGTAACAAAACAGCCTAACTAGAGCGTCGGCGATCGCAACTACAAACCTCTACTTGCGGGTGTAACGATGTTTTACTCCAACAGGAAAAAACTCTGGATCGCCGATGGGAGCTAAGGCAACAACTGGCATTTGGTATTCTGTTGGAACGTAGTTAGCAAACTCGGTGTTGAGGCGTTTAAGTTGGGAAAGTATAGAGGATGCGATCGCAATTCTTTTTTCTTCACTCGCTTCCACTAAAGGTGCTAACTCGACAACTACAGATAAAAAGCGGTTTTGATCTGCATCTTCCTGCACCTGCAAGACAAATTTACCTGTCACCCATTCTCTAATAACTAGTTGCTCTAATCCCACCGTCACATTTTCTGGATAAATATTTGCCCCAAAGTAGGAAACTGTAAAATTAGAACGTCCGAAGATATAGACGAAAGGTAAAGGACGAATACCTCTGGCGTCTTCATTTAAGGCTGCTACCGGATCGAAACCCGATTCTGTCAAAAACTGGAGCATGGCATCATAACTGATGAGACCCCCAGAATCCATAATATTATACCGTATTAGAGGAATACCGTTGTCTCCAGAAAACAGCAAATTGCCATCCTCAAATTCAAAAAAGCGACTGATGGGATCGTACTGTAAGAGTGTAGGCAGACGAGATTCCCCAAACAAAGTACGCGCTGCCTCTGGATGATTTGCCAGAAACCGTCGGATACAGATACTCAAAGGTGTTTCATTGCCCAATATACCTGCATCCGCCGTGCCGTACAGTGCGGCTGAATCGTAGCAAGGATTTTGTGAGTGAATTCTTTCACCAACCAAACTACGCCATTCCTCGCTGAAGACTTCCCCTGCCATAACCAACTTGATTTGATATTGCTGCCACTCAACACCACGAGCAATTCCAGTATCAATAACATCTTTGAGAAATGGCGGGTATCCCAACAAAACGACTTGCTGAAAATGTGAACCAAGTTCCTGCACTACTCGCAAGATTTCTTCTTTATGATTGCCAGGAGTAATCACTGTGATCGGATAACCTTTGCTAGCAAGAATGCGACAGCAGTTCGTTGTGTACATCCCGCCAACCCAGGTTCCTAAAGTAAAACAAATAACAGCTAAGGTGCTTTTGGTATCTGCATGAAAACTGTCATGAAATATCTGTTCAAAGCGTGTTGCAATGTGGAGTTCATCTGTAAAGAAACGAGGCCAAAATGTAGGTTTTCCCGTAGAACCGGAGGAAACAGCTATCATATCACATGATTCTAACTGCCCGTGGCGACATAAGTCAGCTAACGAATGACGCTGTAAATAATTTTCTTTTGTCAGGAGAGGTAATTTTTGAAAATCCGCAAAATTTTGATATTCATCGGGGTTTATAGCCTGTTGTGCTAAGAAAGTCTTGTAAGCGGGGACAGTAGCAGCGACTTCATGAAATAACGCTAAAGCGGCTGTAGAAGCATGAGTGTTAAGATGCTGTTGTAGTAATGTTTCTACATTAGTTTGTAAAAAATCAGTAAATTCTTGGATTGAAAGTTGCCGTCGGTTTTGAAAGTTCATAAGACTGAGTGCTTGATAAAACAGAAACAAAACAATGTCTCTAGCATAAAGGATACACAGAACTGAGAGTCAACCAATGTAGATACGCTTCAATCAAGGTGTCTTTACACGTAATTGCGCTTGCTCGTTAAGCGTAATTAATTTGTGGGAGGTTGATGCCGAGATTGTGTTTCAGCAACCATTCCCATCATTACTACCGTTTGTGCCGATATTGCGAGGAGGAGGTGAGGCATCAGTTGTGCAAAGAGCAGTACAATTGCTGCGAGCAGATGCACAGTTAAATCAGTTAGAACCATTGCTAGCATTTTTTGCTAGTTTTGTGTTAGACATGCCTGTTGTGCAAGAAATCATGAGGTGGGATATGGCAATATTGAGAGAATCGCCTTGGTATCAGCAAATTCTCACTGAAGGTGAGGAACGAGGTTTACAGCAGGGTGCGCGACGGCAGTTAATCCGAGTGTTGCAACAACGCTTTGGGGAAATTCCAACTTTTTTGAAGTAAGGCTTGAGAGTGAGAGTGTAGAGGAGCTAGAGAGTCTGATGGATGCGGCGATCGCTGTTTCTTCTTTAGAAGAGTTTCTCACAAATCTGTCTGCCTAACTTCATCAGAAAAGAGAAAAGACGCCAGCCGACTCATTTATGACTTTCAACAGCAGCGGACTTGAAAGCGCTTAATTATAATCTCAACAATTATGCCATCATCCCCTGATGAAGCCTGAAAATTTCTTCTCTCCACTCCCTTTGTATGATATCAGCCAAGCTAAAGAATGACGCTGTAAATAATTTTTTTTGTAGCTCAGTATAAAGAATAATACCTGAGTTCTTCTTCGTCAAAGAAAGCCTGTAGAGAATCCAGGAGTCAGAATCCCAAGCAGCAATTCTGGCGACTGTAGGGGCAGGTTTACCAGATAACTGACGAGCGCGATAATATCAATCGATAAAACCGGCCCCTACTTTTCTACAAATGAGCCAGCCTAAAGTATTTAGATGTTGTAGTCTGCCTGCCTAACTTCATCATCTAAAGATAAAGAACGTCAGCTCGCTCTGTTGTAGTCTTCAAGAGGAGCGGATTTTTTAGCGCATAATTATCATCTAGACAATTATGCCTTTATCCCCTAATGAAGCCTAAAAATTTCTTCTCCCCACTTCCGAGGTAGGATGTCAGCCAAGTTACAGTTTTTTACGCTATAAAATTAATATGGGAACTCGTAAAAAACGTAACGCTCTGCGTCAATCATTGGAGGTTTTCCGCTACAGTAGCCGAGCAATCGGTTTGGTGTGGACTACCAGCCGCTCTCTGACTGTCCTATTTGCGATTTTAACTTTGGTGGCTGGTCTTTTACCAGCTGCTGTAGCTTACATCGGTAAGCTGATCGTTGATGCTGTTTTAGAGACGCGCAATCTTGCACCTCTACAAATTAATACACATAATCATGAATTTGTCAATAGCTATCATCCATTAATGTATGTGGGATTGGAGGCGATCGCCGTCGCTGTGCTGGCAGGGAGTCAGCGAGGACTGACGGTTTGCCAGTCTCTGTTGCGGATGCTTCTCGGTCAACGGGTGAACGTTTTGATTCTGGAAAAGTCACTCACTCTTGACCTAACTCAGTTTGAGGACTCAGAATTTTACGACAAGTTAACCAATGCAAGGCGAGAAGCATCAGTCCGTCCCCTCTCGCTAGTCACCCGTACCTTCGGCTTGGTGCAAAGTGCCTTATCCATCGTGACTTATGGCGTTTTGCTGGTCAAATTCTCAGTTTGGGCAGTCATCGTATTGGTACTGGCATCTCTGCCTGCATTTTTTGCCGAAACGAAGTTTGCTGGAGTTGCTTTTCGCTTATTTAGCTGGCGTGCCCCGGAAACTCGCCAGCAGCATTACCTAGAAACACTTCTAGCTAGAGAAGACTTTGCCAAAGAAGTGAAACTCTACCAAATCGGGGAAATGCTGCTAGAACGCTACCGCCAACTGTTTGATACACTCTACGTCGAAGATCGCGACTTAACACTGAAACGAGGACAGTGGGGATATGTCCTGAGTTTGTTCAGTACCACTGCCTTTTACATCGCATATGCTTGGATTGTCGTGCAAACTGTTGTCGGTAGAATCTCCTTAGGAGATATGACAATGTATATTACCGTGTTTCGCCAAGGACAGTCTACATTTTCTGGTGCCCTAACTTCCATTGGGGGAATGTACGAAGACAACCTGTATCTTTCTAACCTTTACGAGTTTTTAGAAGAGGAAGTCCCACAACCAAAGGGTAAAGCTATCAAAGGTTTAAAAGAGCAGGATGGAGTTCGGTTTGAAAACGTCTCGTTTACCTATCCGGGAAGCTTGCATCCGGCGTTAAAAAATGTCTCGCTACATCTGATGCCAGGGGAGAAGTTAGCAATTGTCGGTGAGAATGGTTCGGGTAAAACCACATTAATCAAACTCCTAACACGTCTTTATACTCCAGACTCTGGACGCATCTTACTTGATGGCTTAGATTTGCAGGAATGGGATGTTGATGTGCTGCGAAAGCGGATAGGCGTGATTTTTCAGCAATTTGTCCGCTACCAGTTCACTGTTGGTGAAAATATTGGTGTAGGTGATGTAGAACACTTAGAAGACAAAAACCGCTGGGAAATTGCTGCTGAAAAAGGAATGGCACAACCTTTTATCGAATATTTGCCTGAAGGTTTCCAGACTCAGCTAGGGAAATGGTTTCATAAGGGACAGGAACTTTCCGGTGGGCAATGGCAGAAAATCGCCCTTGCTCGTGCTTTTATGCGAAACAAAGCAGATATTCTCGTTTTAGATGAACCAACATCGGCAATAGACGCCCAAGCTGAGTTTGACATTTTCAATCACTTTCGTTCTCTCACCGAAAATCAGATGGTGTTTTTAATTTCTCACCGCTTCTCTACTGTACGTATGGCTGACAAAATTCTAGTGATTGAAGCAGGAGAAGTCGTGGAACAGGGAACCCATAATGAGTTGTTAAAAGTAGACGGCCGTTATGCAAAGTTGTTTTCATTACAAGCTGCTGGTTATAAATGAGGGAGTGGTTACTAGGGGGTTGTTAGTAGTTAGTGGTTAACAGAACAACCAACACTCAATAACCATCAACCATCAACTGTCCACTATCAACTAACACCCTATGCAATTTATCTTTGATCCACCAATTCCCGTGAAAATTCAGAAGATGAAAGAACGGGTGCGGTGGCGGCATCCTTCTATTGTACGTCGCTTAATTGACCAAACCAGTATGGTTCTGGATAATGGCAACTCAGATAATCCGGAATTTTCTTTCATGGTGATCGGTGATAGCGGATCGAAGGCGCAGAACGGACACAATCCCCAAAGACAAATTGCCGAACTAATGCTAGAACATGGGGATGGGTGCAGTTTTGTCCTTCATACAGGAGATGTAATTTATACTGTTGGTTCTCGTGAGTATTACCCAGCAAACTTTATTGAACCTTACCGCGAGTTTTTAGAGAACGGCTTCCAACAGAATCGCATTCGCTATGACAGTATGGTATTCAAACTGCCGATTCTCCCGGTGCTTGGTAATCATGATTACTATGATGTCCCGTTGATGTGTCGATTGCTTGCTGGAACAACGCTACCGCTACGCCGTCTACTCGGCTACAAAAAAAATATAGAGATTGGCTGGCATGGATCTGATTGCGGTGACGCTTATGCACGGGCTTTTCTAGACTACTTGCAAGCGATCGCTCCCCTAAACTTAGAACATCACTTGGATTGCCATTATACGGCAAAAACGGAGACAGGACGCTGTTTGCGTTACGAACCCGGACATTTTACACGCCTACCCAACCGTTATTACACTTTTCGTTGCGGCGGGATTGACTTTTTCGCCCTCGACTCGAATACTTTTAATACACCATCACCTCTGCCTGCGACTCCTGAAGGTGTTGCTTTACGCCGTCAATTAGAAAAGCGTCACCATGAGCTAGAACTTGAAGAACTACAAATTTTGGCACGTACTAATTTGAACTCCGGTACTCCTGAAGACGCAGAAGAACTTGATGCGTTGCAAGCCAAATTAAATCAAATTGATGAGATTAAAATTGACATCGAAAAACAACTCGATCACGACAATGTTATCGACTTTGAACAACTTAATTGGCTGCAAAATCGGTTGATTGAATCTTGGAATACTGAGGAAGTGCGGGGACGCATTGTTTATTTTCACCATCCTCCTTATGTAACTGAGGCTACTAAATGGTATCAGGCGCAGACTTTGGCCGTTCGTTACCGCTTACGTGCTTGTTTTGATCGCGTAGCTGAGACTCTTGGTTCTGCCACTCAAGGGCGTCCAATCGTTGATTTAATTTTAAACGGTCACGCTCACTGTCTGGAACATCTCCGGACAACTAACACTGGACATGCAGACTCTGGTATCAATTGCATTATCAGTGGTGGTAGCGGTTATTACCCTCGCCGTCAGCGAAAAGAGGGTTCGGAGTTGTTGGAAACTCTCGGTAGATCTACGCGGAAAGTCGCAGATTCTTTCCTCTTTGTTGGTCGCAATGGTTACGATCAGCAAGAACGACTCCCCTACTCCTTTGTGCGGATTGACGTTCACGATAAATCCCCCCTTAAATTAATCGTTAAACCGTATATTGCCGAACGCTTTCAGGGAAAGTGGTATAATTATCAATTAGAACCTTTTGTCATCAGTGGAAGCGTTAAAAATTAAAAATTAAAAGTTAAAAATGCAATTGTTAAAGATCCGAGTCAAAAATCAGGGAATAAGTAAAAAGCGATGCAAGGTCTTTTTTGTTTGACCTGTTTAAACACAGAGGCTTGTATCCTTACTGAAACAATTGAAAATTCTTTCATTATTGTTAATTCAAAAATTGGTCAATACGAAGTATCTAATGAAGCTCAATTTAAAATATAAGCTTTTACCTTTGATCGGCATCATTCTGGTGATCTTGTCTTATTTACTGTTTTCGTCCGGTAAGACAGCTAAAGTCGTGTCTTCATCTACCACTGTTTACGAACAACGGCAGATCCATAGCCCAGATGGAATTGGAAAATTTTATATGGGACGAGAAATAGCCCAAGTTATGGGGCATATAGCAGCTGGTTGGCTAGAACGGCCAACCCGAGAAACTGAAGAACAACCAAGTAAGTTGGTGAAAGCTCTGAAGCTTAAACCTAATGATGTTGTGGCAGATGTTGGTGCGGGAACAGGCTTTTTTAGCTTTCGCATTGCACCTCAATTAACAGCAGGAAAGGTGCTGGCTGTGGATATTCAGCCAGAAATGCTGGACATCATTAAGTCTTTTGAAAAAGAAAAAAAGATTACCAACGTTGAAACTGTTTTGGCAACTGTGAGCAACCCCAACTTACCACCAGAAAGTATTGACTTGGCACTGATGGTGGATGCATATCACGAGTTCTCATATCCAAAAGAAGTGATGCAAGGGATTGTGCGATCGCTTAAACCTGGTGGTAGAGTTGTGCAGGTTGAGTATCGAGGGGAAAATCCTTTTGTGATGATTAAACCTCTACACAAGATGACTCAAAAGCAAGCTATAAAAGAAATGCAAGCAGTTGGTTTGGTTTGGCGCGAAACCAATAATGTGTTACCGCAGCAGCATATTCTCGTGTTTGAGAAGCCGCAGGCTTGATAATTGGATAGTAGGACGATATATACAGTTAAGATTGGATTGGTACAAGGTTCGCGCTTTTAGTAGTGTTGTCCCAAACTATCCAACTAAACGCCTTATCTAATTCATCTGCAATGTTTGTGACTTTAAAGTAAAATTTTTCGCCACTCCTCGTTTCAATCGCAAAGTCGGCTTTTTCGGCATACACAACCTTAAAACCTCTGTCTCTCAGACAGTACATTGCCCAAGCTTTCAATGACTGCTTGTAAGGCTCGTGTGGAATCGGTGGTTTTTTAATTGTTTCCTCAATCACTTGAAACATCTGCATTGCTTGTTGGTTGTTAGTTGTCATTTGTTGGGTATTGCTAGTTGGTAATTAGTTGTTGGGTGTTGAGTGTTAGTACTTAGTTTTTGGATGTTAATTGTCTTATTAACCACTAACCATTGACCACTAACTACTACCCAACGCCACTTCCTCAGGATCGCAGCGAATCTCTATCATAAAGCCATCGGGGTCGTAGAAATACACACCTCTGCCAGTAGGTCGAGACACCGGCCCGTAGGCGATCGTAATTTGGTTTTGTTTAAGGACTTCCACTGCTTGCTCAAATAACTGTGGATCTATATCAAAGGCGAGATGGTAAGCTCTAGTGAAATTCCTTTCTGGGTTGGGATCTGGTGGTGACAAGTCGGGTTCCCCAAATAAATCGAGGATAGTCCCATCAGGAGTTACGAAATTGGCAACTTTTCCTTCTGCAACTAAATCCACAAGGGTTCTAGGAACCTCTTCGCCCGTTAATTCATGCAAACCGAGGATAGTTCCGTAGAAGTGTCGGGAAGCTGGCATATTTTGAACATTGAGGGCAATGTGGTGGACTTTTCGCAAATTGCCTGGTGCAAGGACACTGTTAAGAGATTGAGGAGTTGATAACATGACACATAGCATTGTCTACCATACATATGGTAATGTATGGTTTATTGAATAGTAGACTTTGAGTAGTGCATCTTGAGAAGGCAAAAGGCAGCTGTACTGAAGGCACCCTCGCTTAAAAACGTGATACTTACAAGCTTGGTTGCCTTGTGGCTCTGACTTGTGTAGCTCGACAAAAATTTTTGATGAAAGTTAAGCTTTATACCCGAATGCGCTCATTTTTTCTAGATGCCTCTTTCCGTGACTCATAGCTGCCCTCCGCCTTTGTTTGTAAAGAAAAATGACCAGATTTGCATATGACCGCTTTGCCAAAGATTATCTTCAAGAATTATTATCACCATTAGGTTCAGTAGAAACAAGTAAAGATGTCGCCGGAGAAGTCAGAGAAATTGATGTTTATTTCGTACCCTCACCCAAATCTCAAATTGATAAACCAACTTTGGGATTGTTAGGAAGATTTATTGATACGGCAGTATTAATTGAGCCGTTTCGTAATGCAGTCACAAAGTCAGAAGTTCGTAGTTGTATGGGTAAGTTGTTTGATACTTGTGCCCTTTTTGAACGCGAAGCTAAACGTAATGATCTAAGATTACAAGAAGATTCTTTACCTAAGTTATGGATTCTTTCGCCGACAGCATCTGAAGAATTTCTAGCAGGATTTAACACAGAAATTGATGAAGATAGCTGGTTAAAAGGTATACACTTTCTGGGAGATTCTTTGAGAACAGCGGTGGTAGCAATTCATCAATTACCAGTAACTCCAGAAACTCTTTGGTTGAGATTATTGGGTAAGGGGAAAGTCCAGCAACGGGCAATTGAGGAAGTCCAGGCTTTGGATATCAACAATCCATTACGTAGCAAAGCGATAGATTTATTAGTAAACTTGAAAAGTACTTTAGAATTAAATCAGAATTTAGACGTGGAGGATAGGGACTTGGTTATGCAATTATCACCAATTTATGAACAACGTTTGGCAGAGGCTAAACAGGAAGGTAGACAAGAAGGTAGACAAGAAGGAATAGAGCAAGGAGTTCAAACTGAACGTCGCACGATTATAGAAAATTTACTTAAAGTTCGGTTTGGAACTTTAGATGAACAACTAACAGTAATTATTGAACCTTTATTAGGATTACCACCAGAAGAATTTAGTTCTTTTCTACTACAACTATCAAATGTGTCTCGGGAAGAATTGTTAACAAAGTTTCATCAACAGTAGACGCAAAACTATTATAAATGCGCCTGTTGCTCATCACCGAGCAAGGATTCTTTACCAGGTTTTTGACTTCGTTGAAAGCGCGATCGCATCCGGAACATATTTCGTTATAACAAGGCACTACTTGATAGCTCCAAAACCGATTGTATCCGATCACATCCGTTGCTGACAACAGTGTTTTGCCTGTCGCTGAAAGCCAGATTATTTGGTAGTGACTGCGTTCCACTACATCTGTGGCTTCACGATACCGCCTGTCTATCTCAGAAGAGCTTAAGTGTTGTGCGATGCCGCACCACAAGGCTTGCCCCTTCGGGCTCGCAACAACGTTTTGGTCTAGATTATGAATGCACAAGGTTCCTCCGGCAATATATTATACAAAAAGTCTATAGACGTTCTTTGTAAATGTTTGATTATTCTTTAGATTTTAAAAATATTGACTTCCGAGAACATCCCGAACTGTATCGCGTTGGGAAAGGTGAGCAAGGTGTACTTTTAGTAGAACCGTATAAATCAGAAATTCTTCCTCACTGGCGGTTTAAAACTCCAGACATCGCTAGAGAGTCTAGCGAAAAAATCTATCAAATGTTTCTTGTGTATTTGGAACAAGATGATTTCGTAGGTGCGGATATGGCACGGAAGTTTATACAGATGGGTTACACGCGATCGCGTCGTTATGCCAACCATAAAAGTGGTAGAAAGTACAAAACTAACCCCCAAAAAGAAACTTCAAGAGAAGCCCAAATGAAAGCGAGAAATGATATTTTACCTAATGAAGTAGATCCAGTGAAAGCTGAATCTGCTGCCATTTTTAAAGAAAAGTGGACTCAAGCCAAGACGAACGAGAAATATCTTCAGCTTTTATCCAAGCATAAACAAATGTACGAAGGCTGAATGAATGAAGTAGGTAGTGGGTAGGATCTGAGGTGGGTAAGGAGCTAATATCAGTCTAATAACCAGGTGGGCGTTGAAAAAAATCAGTCACCTGAGTTAATTTCTCAGCAATTTCTAGCAGCTTCATATCACTCCCACGCCGCCCCACCAGCTGCACACCAATGGGTAGTCCGGATTGTGACTGAGTAAAGGGCAGTACTACGGCAGGGTTGCCAGTTAGGTTGAAAATTGTGGTGTAAGCCCCTATTGCTCTCAAATAAGAGAACTCGTAACCATCCACCTCAATGGGTTCTCCTGGCTGACGATGGGTGAAGGCAGGCACTGGCACCACAGGAGTGAGCCAAACATCCCAATTAGATAAGAAGGCTTCCATGTTCGCAATCAGAATATCGCGATCGCTGAGGGCGCAGAGATACCTTTGTTGCTGTTCAGTCTGCGTCAGATCTGGCTGTGATAAACCCAATTCAAAAGTATAAATATTCAGGTAAGTATTACGGACCACATTGCTCTCAAAATTCGGTGGCTGTTTGTGTTGTTCTACACAGCACCCTATATCCGCTAGGGATGATGCTAGTTTCTCCAGAGCGGCCTTGGTTTCGGCAGTTGCGGGAATATCACCAAAACCTTCTGTCCAAGCAAAGCGGCAGGACTGTAGCGTGGTTACTGGGTTGACTTGTATAGGTATTGGCAATACGAACGACTGGCGCGGATCTGGTCCTTCAATCAGTGACAGGCACAACCGCAAGTCTTCCACAGAGCGGGCAAGAGGCCCTACTGTTTGCAAGTATCGGATGGTTTTAGGTCTTCCTGGCAACTCTGGAATATGTCCAAATGTTGACACTCGATGCTCAGTTGGTTTTAAGCCGAAAATGCCACAAAAGTGAGCCGGAACGCGGATAGAGCCACCAATATCACTACCAAGTTCCAGAGGGGATAACCCAGCAGCTATAGCACTCGCCCCACCCCCAGTGCTACCGCCTGGGGTACACTCATGGTTCCAGGGATTGTTTGTCCTACCAAACAGGGGACTGTTAGTCTGGAAGTTACTAGCCAGCTGTGGTGTATTTGTCTTGCCCAAAATAATTGCCCCGGCGGCACGTAGTCGCGCGACGACAGTAGCATCTTGCTCCGGGACATAATCAGCGAGGGGTTCATAACTGCTCGTCGTGCGTATTCCTTTGGTTTCTAGGGTGTCTTTGATAGTTACGGGTACTCCATGTAAGACTCCCCAATTTTCTCCTTGAGCCAATGCCTTATCTGCCGCTTTTGATCGCTCGTAGACATTTTCCGCATCCAGAGTCACAATAGCATTTAGTGCTGGGTTGTGTTGAGCAATCTGGCTCAGATAAGCGAACATCACTTCTGTTGAAGAGACTTGGCGATCGCGGATTGCTTTTGCCAATTGATGCGCCGCTAAAAAGACTAAATCATTTGTCATACTTAATTATCGCTTCGTTTGGCTTACCCAATATTGAATTAAATCAGATCTCGTGATTAATCCCGACGGAATGCCATCTCGCTCAACTATGATACCAGTAGTTCCCGATAAAAGAATCCGACAAGCTTCTGAAATATCGACTTTTTCATCTAAACTCGGTAAAGCTTTGCCCATAACAGCCGAAACTTCTTGGTTAAACAAATTAATATCTTCATGCAAAAGTTTCATTAAAGAAGCTTCATTTAAACTTCCAATCACATGATTGTTTTCAATAACTGGAACTTGCGAGATATTGAATTTTTGCAGAACTTGAATGACTTGACTCAATGTATCCCGTGGACTCATAGAAACAAGTAAGGGAAAATCTTTTTTCTGAGCAAGTATCTCTTGAAGTTTTGTTATTTTTCTTGTTTGCCCTTCCCAAAAACCATTTTCCTGCATCCAGGCATCAGAGTATATTTTATTAATGTAGTTTCTTCCCGTATCTGGTAACAGCACTACAATCTGCTTTGGTTCTGATAATCTGGCTGCATACTTGAGCGCTGCGGCCATTGCTGTCCCGCATGAACCTCCCACTAGTAAACCTTCTTCCCGTGCAAGACGACGAGCCATATTAAAAGACTCTTTATCGCTAATCCGAATCATTTCATCTACTACTTGACGGTTAAAAGTCTTGGGAATAAAGTCTTCTCCAATTCCCTCAACTTTGTAAAGTTTAGGTGTGTCACCAGAAAAAATTGAACCCTCCGGATCTGCACCAACAATGACTATATTTGGATTTTGCTCTTTCAGATATTTGCCAACTCCTGAAATTGTGCCGCCTGTTCCCATCGCGGCGACAAAAACATCAACTTTCCCATTACTATCTGACCAAATCTCTGGCCCAGTCGTTAAGTAATGGGCTAAAGGATTATGAGGATTAGCAAATTGATCGGGTCTATAAGCTCCTGATATTTCTTTAGCAAGTCTTTCTGCTACTCCGTTAAAGCTTTCTGGAGAGTCAGGCGGAACGGATGTAGGAGTAATTATGACTTCTGCTCCATAAGCTTTAAGTAAGTTAATTTTCTCCTGACTCATCTTATCCGGCATCACAAATATGCATCGATATTTTTTGATAGCAGCGATTAGCGCCAGACCAACACCAGTATTTCCTGCTGTTGCTTCAATGATTGTCCCACCTGGTTGTAATAAACCTTCTTTCTCTGCCGCTTCAATCATGCCAACAGCTATTCTATCTTTTGTGCTACCACCCGGATTAAAGTATTCTAACTTGCTATAGATTGTTGATTGAACTTCTTGAGTAATACTATTAATTTTAATAAGGGGAGTTCTGCCAACCGCTTCGAGAATATTATTGTAAGTCGCCATCCGAATCTCTCTAGCATTTTCTAACTTATATTACCATCTGAAACGTTGTCAGCATTTAGCACTCAGTCCTTCTGAAACTATACGAGTGTCGTTCGCGTAGCGTCTCGAATAAGAATATTGCTCCTCGCCGAGCGTGGGAAATCGCCGTACTGTACTAGTAACTGCACAAGGCAAAATCGCCGTTTCCCCTGTAGCTGCTTGACTTCCGGGCATTTTTTGAAAAAACTTCAGACTAAACTCAAGCCAATGCGTTGGCAGCAACATGTTCTATAGCTGCTTGGAATTTCGGCAGAGCACGGGAAATCATGTCTTCGTGGGCAGTGAGAGAGATGCGGAAATAACCTGGTATTTCCTGTGGCGTCCCAGGGAAGACAAAAACATCATGACTTGCTAGCAACTCGGCAAAAGCACAATCGTCTGACCAAGGTGACTGTACTAACAGGAAGAATGTTCCTTCAGGGATGTGCAACTTGTAACCCATTTCCTGAAGTGCCTTCACCATCCAATCGCGCTTGTGTTGTAAATGGTCGATATCGATGGTGAGTTGCTCCAAGTCAGCAAGGGCATATTGCATAAGGGCACTCGGGAAACACCAACCAAAGGGACTGCCTTGCAGTTTAGAAATCACGCGCCGCATTAGCTCACGCTCAGGCATTGTCGGTGGCAAAGCAATATAGCCGATGCGTTGACCTGGAGCCATCCAGGCTTTACTGTATCCATAGATTAGGAAGGAAAACGGGTAGAACTGGGTAGGACTGGGACAAGTCCGCCTGTCGAACACAATGCGGCTGAACGTTTCATCGGAAATCAGGTAAATGGGTTTGCCGTAGCGATTGGAGGCATTGGTGAGGACATTTGCTAATTGCTCTAGGGTTATTGCTGAAAAAATCTTGCCTGTGGGGTTGTGGGGTGAATTGACAATGATTGCTCGGGTACGTTCAGTGATGGCAGCCGCGATCAAATCTAGATCCAGATCAAAGGTGATGGAATCTACAGGAACACCAACCGGAACCGCACCAGCAACATGAATCATGCGCCTGTAGTTAAGCCAGGGTGGGGTGATGATAATTACTTCGTCCCCCATTTCAGTCAGCATCTGAAGACAAATTACTATACCAATAAGACTACCATTGGTCATGAAAATATCTTCAGGTGCGATAGAGATCCCGCGTTGCGTCTTTAGGGCAGATGACACAGCTGCTCGTGACTCTGGGAGGTTCTCTTTGTAACCGAACCAACTCTCATTTTGTGGAACGCTCCAACGTTGAATGGCTTCCACAAAGCCTGGTGGGGGTAGTTCGTGAGCGTCACCCTCGGTAAAATCAATGCTCTCCGGTTCATGCTTGCGACTCATATAAGTTGCCTTGGCGAGAAACTCGCTTGGGGTCTGAACTTTAATTGCCTTGAGCAGCCTGGACGAGAAGATATGGGTCGTTAAGTCGGAGTTCGCTTTAGTATCAGATTCCTGTGCCATCTGTTGCGTTTTGGTAAGAGTATATCACTTTAACGGAGTATCGGCGGCTTTTCAGATTTAGCCAAGTATACACCCGCGCAAATTACGAAAAAAGCCAACCAATTAATCAAACTTAACTGTTCAGAAAAGATCGCCCAGGCAAGCAATGCAGCTATGATCGGCTCAAGTAGAAGGAACAGAGTCACAAATCCGGCAGAAAGTTTTTTGAGATTGTAGGTGAGAAGTCCTTGTCCCACTACTTGGCACAAAATCCCTAGACAGATGACTGCCAGCCACCCCGACACTGTATAAGGGAACACTCTTTCTTGAGTGATAAGAACAACTGGGAAGGAGAACAAACAGCCAAGTGTGCAAGACCACAGGAGTATTTTTGTTGTCTCAAACTTGGTTCTCAGTTTTTCTCTAAGCAGAAAGCTCGCAGCATAGAATATGGCAGAAAGTAAAGCAATACCGTCACCTATAAAACTATCGGCAGATACTTGCCAATCTTTAATTCCTATAACAATTGTTCCCCCTAAAGCTAATACCAAGCTTATGAGAAACTTCTTGCCAAAACGATGACCTAAAAATAGCCATCCTCCCAGAGTAGCGAACAATGGACTGAGGTTATGGAGTAAGTTGGCGTTAGCAACACTGGTTTCATTTATAGACCAAGCCCAGGAGAGTAATGAGCCAAGATTAACAATAGCCAAAACCCCGAAAAGAATAATGTCACGAGTTGTGTAAGGATCTGGCTTGATGGGAAAATCTGTGGATAGTTTGTATCGCATAGTTTGAATACTATTCCACACACCGAAAGCTACAGCCCCAATCAAAAAGCGATTAAGAATCGTAGCATTTGAACCGATTTCCTTTTCGCTCAATCTAATGAAAATTGCAGCAAGAGACAATAGAAATACGGCGATCGGCATCGAGAGGTACCCCAGAATATCTGGTTTTGGCTCTATTTGTTGTTGTGCTAACTCAAGTTGATTACTCATCCGTATTAGTTGGAGCTACTCCTTTTAATTTTGAGTGTTGAAAGACTTGCTTTTAACTCTATTACGACAGCAGTCTTCTCTAGTTTTAACCCACATTCCGCACTTCAAAATGTAATAGATTTATATTTCAAATAATATTATCAATATCAGTCAGATTGTTAAGTAACAATATTGAGATTGATGGATAGATGTGCGTAGCTTGCCGCCGTAGGCATCGCTACATAACCCATTTTCTGCATTTTAGTAAAATTAATTCTAGTCTGAAATATAATTTATCACATCGTGTTCAATGCGCGAACATAATTTCGCTGTTTTTACCCTCTATTTTCCAAAACCTCTGCAGTATCGATTCGCCTTATGATAATTATAGAAAAATCTTTTTGTTAGTAAACAAAATGTCCGAGCGTAGTTACGCCATTCTAGGAACTGGTGCATTAGGTGGCTTTTATGGTGCCAAACTGCAAAAAGCTGGTTTAGATGTCCACTTTTTGCTGAGGAGCGATTATGAATATGTCAGTAAATTTGGTTTGGTTATTGAGTCAAAAGATGGTAATTTGACTCTTCCTCAAGTCAAAGCCTACAATGATGTAGAAAAAATGCCACAATGTGATGTGGTGGTGGTAGCACTAAAGACGACACAAAACCATTTATTGCCGCAGATCGCTGCGCCTGTCGTCAGGGATGATGGGGTCGTGTTGGTATTGCAAAATGGACTGGCGGTGGAAGAAGAAGTTGCCAAAATAGTTGGCAATATCAGCATTATTGGTGGGTTGTGTTTTCTCTGTTCCAATAAAGTCGGAGCATTGAATCGCATTGGCAGTTGTCGCTACAAAAGAACCACCAACATTTAAGCTGGCATTTGCACCAAATACAATTCCATTGGGATTAATTAAAAACAGGTTAGCAGTGCCTAGGGTACGGATTATCCCATCAATATTAGAAACGTCCAGTCGCGAAATCTAAATGTATAAGCGTATTTATAAGTTCTGCGTTATTTCCTGTCCAATTACTTAGCCTCTACTCTGCACCAACGGTCATAACGATAGCTGGAATGTAGATAGAGAAAGAGTTTTGGGCTTAGCATACGATTTTCCGGTTTTGGCACGGTGATGCCTGAATCAAAAGTCCTGGAATTTTACAACTTTTACAAAGCTTCGCATTAATCTAGCAAACAGTTATAAATGCGCCTTTTTCAAGTGGTCGTGCTGTGATAAGGCACCATCCTCTATATACAACCAACAAACATAGCTTCAGTTTTAAATTGTATCGTTTGGACTATCGAGAGACACTACAGTACTTTAATTCGTAAGAGCAAACCTCTTGTTTCTCGAATGCTTAAGGTTCGGCTCATCAAAACATAAGTCGTGTAGTTATGCATTTTAAATCTGCTTGAAAACCTTGAAATACTAAAGTTAATTTCATAACATTTATATTATTGAAGTGGGTTTACACAATTTACAGTTAATTGCATTTTTAGAATTTTTTCCGAAAAACTACTAATTTAGTAAACGAGGAAAAAATAATATGCTCTACACTTGCAATTGCCTAATTTAATCGAAGGTCAGCGCCATTACCCAACGATTCGATCACATCTGTTGAGGGTATAGCGTAATCCCGTAGAGAACCTGAGGTCACAGTTAAGGAGGAACATTATGAAGACATCTAAACTTTTTAAAGCTTTTGGTTTAGCAACAGCGGTTACAATTTCATCATTTGGTATGTGGCTGGTGAACCAGGGCTCGGCATCTGCTGTGGATATTACCCCCAAGGGGTGGTGTGTACATGCTGGCTCGTACATAGTATATGGGGACTTTGACAATGATAACAGAAGAGATGCTCTTTGTGCTGATCACGGTAAAGGTAAGTGGATTAATTACGGCGATGGTCGTCAATGGTATACACAATCATCTTGGTGTACTCATGCAGGAGCACACATCCGTGTTGTAGCTCTTGATAGAGACGGTTATGACGACCTTGAGTGCACAGATACTCAGGGTGGTATTTGGTATAAGTACGCAGATGATTCAGGAGAATTTGACTTTTAACGTCATATTGGAGTTTAGACTGTGAAGAAAAAGTGGTCAGTTATTTTGAACAGACCACTAACCCTAAAACTTGGACAACTTTTTCTCTAATGTAATTAACCAGAATTTCTTGGCGTTTTGTTTCGTCAGCGGATGCTAATTGTTGAAGCAACTGCACATTTTGGGTCAATTGAGGTTCTGGTGGTTTTTCTCCTATATTTGCTATTTCTTGTTGCACCAAAAGCCGACGCAAAATTTTACCAGAAGCTGATTTGGGGATTTTATCGACAATTTCTAACCGACGAATTCTTTTATGTGGTGCGACAAGTCCTGCTACAAATTCCATAATTTCTCCAGTAGTCGCAACGCTATTGAGGACGACAAAACCCTTGGGAACTTCACCCGTGCTTGGATGGGGACTGGGGATGACAGCAGCATCAGCTATTGCTGGATGGGATAACAATACAGCCTCTAGTTCTGCTGGCGCAATTGGATATCCGTTGTATTTAATTAACTCTTTTATCCGGTCAACTATGTAAAAATAACCATCTTCATCTACATAAGCTATATCACCAGTGTGAAACCAACCTTCGGCATCAATTACTTTTGCCGTCGCCTGAAAAGCGATTGGGTATTCCAGACAGTTAGGACTATAAATAGCAACGACATCCCCCTTAGAAAAACCCCGCGCCGCAAAACCAGCAGCTACCCTGTTAATTGAGTCTGCTAGTTCTCTATAAGTTATCGTTCGACCAGTTAGCCCGTCAATCATTGCTGGTTGAAGAGCGAATTCTTTCGCTCGTTGCAAGACAATTTCCGTGATTGGCTGTTCGGGGATGGAGATATTCGGTTCTGTACTGCGAAAAATCATGGGGTTTCCTTAGATATAACCAACTCATGTCAGGGAGAACTACCTGTTGTTAATCCGGTGTGCATGTCGCTATCATCATTAAACTGAGCTATTCTAACTTACACACCCGATGTTGAACATTCCTCAACTCCTCGCAACTGAACTAGATCTCCAACCGTATCAGGTGCAAAACGCGCTGGAACTACTGGCTGAGGGTGCAACAATTCCCTTTATTGCACGTTACCGCAAAGAGCGCACTGGTGAGATGAATGAAGTTCAACTGCGCGATATTGCTGACAGGTACACTTATTTAACAGAATTGGCAGAAAGGAAATCAGCGATTTTGAAGGCGATCGCCGAACAAGGTAAACTCACCGATGAACTGAAAGCGAAGATTGAATTGTGTTTGCAAAAAACCGAACTGGAGGATTTGTATCTCCCCTTCCGTCCCAAACGACGCACTCGTGCTACAATTGCCCGAGAAAAAGGACTGGAAGCATTAGCAAAGTTGATTCAATCGCTGAATGTCAAGAATCCTGTATCCATATCACTGGATGTAGAAGCGGCAAAGTACATTTCTCTGGAGTTGGGTGTCAAGACAGCAGAGGATGCACTCAAAGGTGCTGCTGATATTATAGCAGAAGAAGTGGCGGAGAAAGCGGAGTTACGTGCCTATCTACGAGAATACTTGTTAGAGGAAGGACTGTTTGTCTCCCGGATCAAAGACGATCATCCTGAAGGGACAACAAAGTTTGAGATGTACCGCAACTATCAGATGAAGGTGAGAAATATTGCTCCTCACAACATGTTGGCTTTGTGTCGGGGGGAAGCAGAGTCTGTGTTGCGCTTTGAAATTTCCTTTGATGAAGAAGTTGTACTTACCTATCTGGAGTCAAAGGAAATTAAGACGAATGTCCGTGCTATTCGGGATTTTTATCAGGCAATGTTGAAGGATGCATTCAACCGCTTGATGAAAGCTTCCTTGATGAGTGAGGCGATCGCTGAAAAGAAAACTTACGCAGATATTGAGTCGATCAAAACATTTGAAACTAATTTGCGGGAGTTGTTGCTGTCTGCACCGGCAGGGATGAAACCAACCCTGGCGATCGATCCGGGTTTTCGCACTGGGTGTAAAGTTGTCACACTCGATCAAACAGGGAAATTTTTGGAATATCAAGCAGTATTTCCCCACCAAGCTGCTGAACAACGTCTCAAAGGTGCAAAAATTCTGAAAAGTCTGATTGAAAAGTACAAGATTGAGTTAATTGCGATCGGCAACGGTACGGCTTCCCGCGAGACAGATGAGTTTGTGGCAGAAGTTCTACAAACTATTGAGAGCAAACCTGTTAAAGTTATGGTGAATGAGTCGGGCGCTTCGATCTATTCTGCTAGTAAAGTCGCCTTGGAAGAGTTTCCCGATTTAGATCTTACCATTCGTGGTGCAATTAGTATTGGTCGCCGCTTGCAAGATCCACTGGCAGAACTTGTAAAAATTGATCCCAAGTCGATTGGTGTGGGACAATACCAACACGACGTAGATCAAAAATTGTTGAAAAAGAAGTTGGATGAAACTGTAGAAAGCTGCGTCAACTTTGTAGGCGTGGACTTGAACACCGCCTCTAAAGAACTTCTCACCTCTGTTTCGGGAATTACACCAACTGTTGCTAACAACGTTGTTACCTATCGTAACCAGCAAGGTGCTTTTAAAAATCGTCGGGAACTCCTGAAAGTCCCTAAGTTGGGGCCAAAAGCTTTTGAACAGGCGGCAGGTTTCTTACGGATTCGCGGTGGCAGCAACCCCTTGGATAATACTGCAGTCCATCCAGAGAGTTATGCAGTAGTGGAAGCGATCGCCTCCGATTTGAACGTCCCTTTAACTCAGATTACCGAAATTGCGGAAAAACTCAAAAAAACGAGCTTGAAGAAGTATATCACGGATAGCGTCGGCGAACCAACACTACAAGACATCTTCAGGGAGTTGGAAAAGCCAGGAAGAGATCCACGGGCTGAATTTAAGTATGCCACCTTTAAAGAGGGCATTAAAGACATTTCCCACCTGACAGTAGGAATGGAATTAGAAGGGATTGTTACCAATGTCGCCAACTTCGGGGCTTTCGTCGATATTGGTGTTCATCAAGATGGTTTGGTTCATATCTCTCAACTTGCTGATAGATTCGTTGACGATCCCAAAAAGGTGGTTAAAGTCGGACAAGTTGTGAAAGTACAAGTGTTGGAAGTCAACGAGAAGTTGAAGCGGATTAGTTTGTCGATGAAAGCTGTGAAGCAATAGCTTTTTATCCCACTTTCCGCACCCCCAAGTGTCACAAACGGAAATTACTTAGAGAAAAAAGGGTAGTAAGAATAAAAACACACATCTAGAGACAAAAAAGACATAAGAGCCGCCATGAATCCTGGTATAATACCAAAAAATATTATATATTGGTATTATACAGGAGGAAATTATATGCAAAAAAACACAAGTGTTACCCTAGGGGAGCATTTTGAAGCGTTTCTCGCCAGTCAGATCGAAAGCGGACGTTTCAGTAGTGCCAGTGAAGCAATTCGGGCTGGACTGCGCCTTTTAGAAGAGCGAGAAATAAAGCTTGCCGCTTTACAACGGGCTTTAGCAGAAGGAGAGAACAGCGGATTTACCGACTATTCTCTCTCAGGATTGCTTGCAGAACTTGACCGCGAATAGGTCATGTCACCACCATTTCGCCTTACTGAATTAGCCAAGCAGGACTTGCTATCAATCGGTCGCTACACCCAAAAAACATGGGGAACTGAGCAGAGAAACCGTTATCTCACTATGTTGGACGACTGCTTTCATCTCTTAGCACGAGAACCACACAGAGGACGTACTTGTGATGAGATTCGCTTAAGGTATCGGAAATACCACATTGGGCGACATTTGATCTTTTATCAGGAAGCCGACAAATATATCGATATCATTCGCATTTTGCATGACCGTATGGATATAGAGTCTCATTTCGACCAAGATTAACGCAAAGACCACCTATCCACATGAACTCTACTCCCCCTGCACCCCTTGCGTGCCCAAACAAATAAATTCCTTAACCGAACCGTATTGGGGGTGGGGCTACGCGGGGGGGGGTATAACAAACATCATGTTCGGATAATCACTTAATAATTACGTTGAAAGTT
>CALMVQ010000019.1 GCA_937873135.1 uncultured Scytonema sp.
AATTTCAATAATTTATCAGCTTCTCTCGATATCTTATAAAACCCGCCCCTACCAATCAACCACCAACAACCAACAATTAACAATTTTATGATCGGCATTATTATGGGCAGCGACTCCGATTTACCTACTATGCAAGGTGCGATCGCCGTTTGTGAAGAATTTGGTGTTGTCACTCAAGTGGAGATTATCAGTGCACATCGTACCCCAGAGCGCATGGTGGAATATGCCAAGTCTGCCCATCAGCGTGGTCTTAAGGTGATTATTGCTGGTGCGGGTGGTGCTGCCCATCTGCCTGGAATGGTAGCATCTTTAACCCCTCTTCCCGTGATTGGTGTTCCCGTACCTAGCCGTCACTTACAGGGAATTGATTCTTTGTATTCAATTGTACAAATGCCAGCAGGTATACCAGTAGCAACTGTTGCCATAGGTAATGCTAAAAATGCTGGACTTTTGGCAATACAAATTCTTGCTACCCAGCAACAAGAATTACTTGCCAAAGTGCTGCAGTACCGCAAAAATCTCTCGGAATCGGTAATGGCAAAGCAAGCAAACTTAGAAAAACTGGGCTTTGAACAATATTTAAAACAGATGAATGATTAGTGCCAGTAACGAATAACGAATAAATCTTCTAAAAATTTAATGTAAGCTTTCAGCTACTAGAGTCAGTCGCTAGTTAGTGCCACGACGTTTATTTCTCATCACTTAAATAGGATTGCTCTTCAATATCAAAGCAAATTGTATTTGAAAATACAGAATTTATGGTTGCATTAAATACAAAATTGTAGTAGCATCTGTATCTTCAGTAGTTTTCCCTAATAGTTTTTAATAAACCTCAGTAGGAGGCAGAAATTTAATCCACAAATGTTTAACTTTCCTACAAAAAACTAGGAAGCTAAATTTTTGTGTTTTCAACAAGTAAGTTGGTACAAATAAAGATAAATATATTAAATAAATGTTAAGAGACTGTCTTTTGTACTAACAACTAACAACCAGCCCAAGAACGTGTCGGTATACAACCAGAAATGGCATTACCATTGGGCAGTTTAGCCCGTCTGAAGTTCAATTACTGAAACGGAGTAAACGATTATGCGTAGCATTGTCTTCCGGATAGAAGATTGGTGCGCTGTCCCTAGACTCCCCAAGCACAGGTTGGGATTGGTTGGAGGACGCACCCCTTTCTTAAGCACAACTCTTCCCATAGCTTAATCTATTGATTCAGCGTCGGGAGGAGTTACGGGGCTAGTGGATAAAAAGATAGATTGAGGTTGTTATCGCATGGTTGACAAAAAAAAGAGGTTGAAAATTGCTTTGCTAAAAGCTTCTAATGCCTTAGCAAAACTTAGTAAGACTGGGTTCAAAACAGTATTAAAGCAGGTTATAGAAAGTTCTGCATTTTTTAGGAAGGCAGATTTCACTTCAATTAAAAAGGGCTTTCGTCTGACCAAAAAAGCGGCGGGCACCAAATTGAAAAAATCGTCGTTGCGTTCTGAGCGAAGTCAACGAGTTAACAAATTGACACGATTGGGGCAGCGTCTAAGTAACCGTGAGTGGAGACGCTATGCTTACATGCTTCTAGCAGGAAAGATGACAGGTATCTTACTACTAGTCTTAGTCGCATTTCCTTTCATTTCAACTTTCATAGGGTTACCAGCTGATGCTGCTGATCCCGTAGTCAAAGCGAATGACATTGTTAATCCAATCAACACCGTTTGGACTCTCATAGCTGCATTTCTTGTGTTCGCAATGCAAGTCGGTTTTACGATGCTAGAGGCGGGCTTCTGCCGTTCCCGTGAAACTGTCAATGTCTTGATGGAGTGCATCGTGGACACCTGCCTTTGCGGTCTGTTGTTCTATGCTATCGGCTTTGCTGTTATGTTCAGTCATGGCAATGGCTTCATTGGATTGAATTGGTTTTTCTTGCAGGGAGCTCCAGCCACCTACGAAGCTACAGGCGTAGCATTTTTAGCATTCTGGCTATTTCAATTCGCCTTTGCCGATACCTGTTCGACAATTACCTCTGGTGCAATGATTGGGCGCACGGGGTTTGTCGGCGATCTGTATTACAGTATTGGAGTCTCTGGATTTATCTACCCTATTATCGGACATTGGGCTTGGGGACCAGATGGATTTCTGGCGACTATGGGCAGTAAAGGCAATTTCCTACCTTCATTAGGAGTTGGCTTTCACGATTTTGCTGGATCTACAGTGGTACACACAATAGGAGGGTTCATTGCCCTAGCGGGGGCGATCGCTCTAGGACCGCGTTTGGGTCGTGTGTTCAAACGCGATGGTGGTGGACCAATGTTACCACATGACCTTGTGATTGCGGCGACAGGCGGTCTGATCTTATGGTTTGGATGGTACGGCTTTAACCCTGGCTCTACACTTTCAGCAATGGACTTTCAAGGGATTGGGCGCGTCGCGGCCAATACGACATTAGCAGCATGTTCAGCAGGACTGGCAGCCTTGTTTTTTGGCTTTCCAAAGACGAAGAAGTGGGATTTGGGTTATACAGTCAACGGGTTTTTGGCGGGCTTAGTCGCTATTACCTGTCCATGTTATTGGGTTAATCCGACAGGTGCAATTATCTTAGGTGCAGTGGCAGGTGTCATTATCGTGTTAGGTGTCGATCTCCTAGAATGGCTTCGTATTGACGATCCAATTGGTGCAGTTCCCGTACATGGCTTCGCAGGCATCTGGGGAACGTTGTCACTTGGTTTGTTTGCCACTGGTGAATTCGGTGCAACTGGTCCTTTTGCACCGGATGTGACTGCACCTTTAAGGGGGCTGTTTTATGGTGGTGGTTTTCAAGTGCTAATAGCACAAATCATTGGTAGCCTAATTATCACAATCTCCACATTTGCTATGGCTATGGGGTTGATGTATTTAGTGAGTTTGACCAAGACACTGCGTGTGTCGAAAGAGGGTGAATTAGAAGGATTAGACTTGCACGAGCATGGCATTCAAGCTTACCCTGAGTACCTAATAGCTCCAACAGCTTTACCTGCTGGTCATAAAGAGCCTGGTGTTTCTCCACCTCAATCCACTGGTGGCAATTTCTAGTTGTTCAATCATAGCTCAGGTTGAGCTATGTAGGTGAGCGCAAACAAACGCGAGTGTTGAATTGGGTAAGAATTGGTTTTTTCCCTTACCCTTGTACATTTGTAAGTCAGATTACTCCCGAACCACCAGAAGAATACCTAATTTATTTAACCGCCCTGACGCTACGAACGTCGAAGATCGCTGCTTTGTTCCACCAGTCGCCTATGGCGGGAAAACGCCTCATGCGCGCTGGTTCACCAAGACGAGGACAGTTCGCAGTCGGGTTTCCCTCCGTAAGAATCTGTCCGTGCCAAGTCCAGTCGGACACGCTCCTTTGTAGCTTGCTTCCCCGAAGGGGTACAAAGCAGCGTCTCGCACCAGAAGAGCGCCTTGGCTGACGCCACGTCTGACGACGAACGCGTTCGCGGAGCGTCCCGAAGGGAAGCGTCTCGTTCGCGCAGCGTCTCCGACAGGAGAAGAGAAGAAATTTAAAAAGAAAATAGGTAATCTTATATCGGGAAGGGAGTATTCAACACTTTTATCTGTTGTTGCATAAATCACGATGTTTGAGATTAAAAAATTATTGAGTTCTAGGGAAAGGAAATGACTACTCGCTTCGCTCGAATTCAAGACTCAAAAGTCAAAAAAGGGATAATTAATTTCTAAAGTTAAGAGTTGGTGAGATTAGTGTTAGCAAGCCTATTATCAATATCGATTGACAATTTTTCAACTCTCACCTAATTTTTTACTTATGGTAGGCAATAGCCTAATGAAACAAGCGATTCAGTCCCTGCTGTATTTTATATGGGCAGGTTTATTTGAAATTGGGGGCGGCTATCTAGTGTGGCTGTGGTTGCGAGAAGGTAAGTCAATTTGGTTGGGAGTTTTGGGTGGAATCGCTTTGGCTGTTTACGGAGCGATCGCAACTCTCCAACCAGCTAATTTCGGTAGAGTGTACGCAGCATACGGAGGTGTATTTATTGCTATGGCAATGCTTTGGGGTTGGAAGGTAGATGGAATTGTTCCTGATCGCTATGACTTGATTGGAATGTGTTTGGCTTTACTAAGTGTTTTAATGATCATGTTTTTTCCGCGAATGTGATTATAAATTTTTCATAAGTGATGTGAAAATGGACATCAATAATTAAACAACGAAAATCTAGGTTAAGTAGATTTCTCAATAAACAACTTTGCTTTTCAAGCAATCAAGTATTGACGTAAATCTTTATACGTAATTACTTAAGTTGCTAGTTAGTGCCAGTAAACAGTATAACGAGATACAAAAAATATATTTAGGTATGGTTAAATACTAAAAAATATAAGCTCATACTGAAAAAAAAAGACGCTTTTTGATAATTAGCAACTTGCGTTAATGATTATATGAAATTGAATAGGCAAGCTCATCAGTCAAGTGAGTCAGTTCAACGCAATCCAGTGGTAGAATATTTCATCAAATCTTTTACCAGGATACTAGTCGCCATCTTCCTCGTTGCGATGATGACAATTGTCGCTCAACGTGGCTCCGCCTTCACTCCTGGATGCAATAAGACAGCAACTGCTCCTCATGTCCAACAAGATGTACAGGCAAATCCCTTTGTGCCGCCTCAAACTGAAGTTGAAATTGAAGGTTTAGATCTTGTCAAGACTGGTATTTTGGCTGATCCTAACTTTTCCATCACTGATCGCAGTTCGTCTGTACCTAAAGATTACCCTACAAAGATCTCAACCTTGGAAAGGTAAACGGTTATTAGGAGGTATTCGGTAATTGGGAATAGGAAATGGGGAATTGTTCTTTCACCCTACTCCCCCTCAGCCTTCATACAAAATTGTTAATACTAAGAGACAAAAAAGTGTTAAAGAAAGTTGTGATAATTGGGGCGCTCGCCCTACTGTTGATATGTGGTTCGTTTACAGGTGATGCCTTCGCTGCACCTGTTGATGCCAATGCAGCAATTACTAATGCTCAAACGGCTGCTGATACAGGGTTTATGCTGATGTCAGCAGCCTTGGTTCTGCTGATGACACCAGGGCTGGCGTTTTTCTATGGTGGATTTGTGCGATCGCGCAACGTTCTCAATACCCTGATGATGAGCTTCGTGCTGATGGCTATCGTCGGAGTTACCTGGATTCTGTGGGGCTACAGCCTTGCCTTTGCACCGAATCTTTCAGTTTTGGGTAAAGTCGTCGGTAGTTTGAACTGGGCATTTATTGATCCAGGAGTAGTCAAGTTAGATACAACAGCCTATCTACCTCACTTTCCCTATGAAAATGCTCTCAAGGCAGCCGACGCTAACTATAGCGACATAACATCATATGCTCCCACAATCCCTCATCAAGCATTCATGATTTACCAAGCCATGTTTGCCATTATCACCCCAGCCTTGATTTCCGGGGCGATCGCAGAGCGGATGAGCTTTACAGCATACTCTTTGTTCGTACTGTTATGGTCAACTTTTGTGTACTCTCCTCTAGCTCACATGGTATGGGCGAAAGGAGGATTCTTAGGCTTGTACGGTGGGTTAGGGGCACTCGACTTTGCTGGTGGTACAGTGGTACACATTAGCTCCGGGGTTTCTGCCTTGGTAGCAGCGATCGTCCTTGGCTCCCGGAAAACCTATCCCGAACGCCTCAGCCCTCCTCACAACGTTCCATTCATCTTACTAGGTGCTGGGTTGTTGTGGTTCGGTTGGTTCGGCTTCAATGCTGGTAGTGCTTTGGCTTCTGGTGGGTTAGCAACATCTGCCTTTGTCGCCACAAATACAGCAGCGGCGGCGGCTACTTTAATGTGGCTCATCCTCGAAAAAGCTTTGCGCGGTAAACCAACAGCTGTCGGTGCAGCAACAGGAGCAGTTGCAGGTTTGGTAGGTATTACTCCAGCAGCAGGATTTGTGGCACCTTTAGGAGCAATCTTAATTGGAGCCATTACCTCCTTTGTTTGCTTCTATGCCGTTAGCTTTAAGCACAAACTACATATTGATGATGCCTTAGATACATTTCCTGTACATGGTGTAGGTGGTACTGTTGGAGCAATTCTCACAGGTATCTTTGCCACCAAGGTAGTCAACTCAGCCGGGGCAAATGGCTTGTTATATGGCAATCCCAGTCAAGTCGTGATCCAAGTTATAGCAGTTCTTGTTTCTTATATTTTCGCAGCAGTTGGGACTTTGATCATTCTGAAAATCCTAGATGCCACAGTCGGTTTGCGAGTCAAGGAAGAAGCAGAACTACAAGGCATGGATATTAACGAACACGGCGAAGAAGGTTACAACGAGGAGTTTGGAGAGCGTATTAATCTTATTCACAAGTAGTGACGTAAGTTGCTCTTAATGGGTAATTGGAGGAAAGAATAATACTCAATTATCCATTGCCCATAGCAATCTTATCTGAAAATAATATTCATTGATTTTACGGCAGTCAGTTTCATTACTGACTGCTTTTCTCTAGCTGTTTAGTCCAAACTCAAGTGAGGAAACATGTCGAGTAAAAGTGATGATAATTTTGCTACCATTGACAGTATTAGCATCAATTTTCCGTTCAGACTAGTACAACAAGGCAAAAGTAAAAAGTAAAAAGTAAAAAGAAAGAACCTTATTTTGTAAGGGTTTTAACTATTTCAGATGGGTGGTTTATTTCCGCCGATCTGTACTAGTCAGATATACTGACCTCAAATCTTTTTTAATAAATAATGTGTACCTGCATGATTTTCATATGTTTTTAAGTAGTATTCGTTGAGATAATTATTCAGGTAACCTTGAATAGTTTTAGATTTACATAGTAGAACTTGCTCTGGATGATAAATTTCAAAAATAGAAAGGACTTGCTCATCTGTTATTTTTTTGGATTCTATTCTTATATGGGAAAGAACAGCAATTTCTGGTGGGACAAGTAAGTTTGAATAAAAAGCATAAATTGGGCAATCTGTAAAAACCCATTGAGTAGATTCTTTATGCTCTAACATAACCTTGACTAATTGAATATTGTCCTGAGTTTTCTCTATATATCTGTGATTTTCTAGTTGAATAATTCCTAACTTAATAGGAGAAACGAGAATTGAAAAGATTAAACATCCTGCTGCAAAGCCCGATAAAGTTAATTTTTGGAGATGAGCTGGCTTGAAGTTAGAGTACCAATTCTTCTGTTGAAAAAAATCAGACGATAATGTGGCTCCATATGTAGCTAGCCAAGTGAGAGGAATAGAGATTAAAAGGTAGTGATGATACCAGACTGGTCGATGATTAAGAACAAGGATAAAAACAATCAACAGCCAAACAAGAGGAAAAGATTTTTCCCATTGTCTCTTTTGAAAGATGATTATAGTTGCAGGAATTGCTAAAAGGAAATAATCAAAGTCTTGAACAAAAAATAATAGTGCTAATTTCAGACTATTTTCCTTATTAAAGACTGTTTTCACACTGCGATCTAGATGAGATTGTAGTAATTGTTCGTAATTGAGCGAGTGACACAAAAGACTAATAAGAATAAAAACAATAGAAAAAGAAGCTAGCCATAAAATAATATCAAAAAATAAATGATGCTTTGATTCTTGCTGGGAATGCTTAGTAAACTTAAGTTTTACAAGATCGAAGAGAATTAAAGGAACTATAAATGCCGTAAATAATTTTATTTGTAAAGACAGGGCTACTAAGCTACCTGAGATAATAATTAACTTTTTAGAAAGTCTTTGTTTATAAAGAGTCAATATATAAATTGACAGCATAGCCAATGCTAAAGCTGGCAAGCCAATCATAACGGAAACACTAAGCCTGAGAAAATTGCAAGAAATGACTAGCAATAAAGTACCAAGAACTGCTGGCAAGTTTCCTAAATAGATACGTAAAGTCTGGCAAAAAGACCATATGAGTATTGTTGAGAAGCTCAGAGTTAAAAGCCGAGATGTAAAGATGGATTGACCAAACAAACTAAACCAAGATGATAAAATGATAGTGTAAAGAGGTGGTTGATCGTTCCAAATTTGTGTATACAGAGCAAAGCCTTCTAAGTGAAGTGAGGCTTTTATCAATTCAATACCTTCATCGCTTGTATCGAATTGAAATACTTGCTCTATAGGCATAAAGTAAAGCGCAAAAATAAAAAAAGTAGCGGGTAGCAAGAGGTTAAATAATAAAAAAAAATTCAATTTAAATGATGAAATGTGATTCATATATTTATCTGATTTTCATGGTAACTTTCAAAAAGCTTTTTAGATAGAGCTAAATCGATGTGCGGCGGAAATTGGTAAATTTTTGAATCAACGATTTGGCAAAGCTTTTTCAGAGATATCTAACGGAGCTAATGCCCTGGAAAGAGCCGATGAGTTTTTGCCAACCCAAAAATAGAATTAGCCAAGTTAACAAAGCTACTGCTAGATAATCATTAAGACTGTGGCAGAGCATGAGGTTGTACTGTGTGTCGGATACACAACGTTTTTAGATTATGACAGCATCGTGATCAAACGTGAAGGTTATGGTCCGACTGGTAACGGCGTCCATGGGTTAACCTAACGGGACTTATACATTTTTGATGAAGAAATAAGCCTCAAAACCATACAGGGCAGGGGAAATACACCCAATGCCTAAAAATCCCTGAAACCCAGATATATCAACAAAACAGGTAAAACGATGTCAAACTCTCTCTGTATATACATTTGAGGTTCAATTCTTGCTATTTTTTGTCTAAGTCCCATTATCCAGGTTCTGTAATTAATTTTTTCTCAATTGTGAGAAATACGGGTTACCCGTATTAGGTTTGAAAGTGGATGAAAAAAAATGGACAATCGGGGAGATGTAAGGCGTCCTCAATTAAAAACCATGAATTGATTTATGGTTTTCTGTGAACTGGTATTTACCTCCTAACCTACCTTGATTTCAAGTCTTATTTGAACAATCTAAGAAATGAATTCAGATTAAAATTTCAAGTAAGCATTCGTGCCGTCAGCAATAGCAATCAAAACTCTTCACCTGCATAACTTGCAAGAACCATAGTTATGTTACTTGAATATACAAAATTTCTGAATGATAGCTGAATGCTGACAATTTAAAACAACTAAATATAGAGAACTGTTAATAGTAAATAGGCGGAGCAATTGCTGACATCTATTTACTTCAAAACAGAACTTTGGTTACTAAGGGAGTTATAATAAGTGCTGAAAAAAGTTGCGCTTGTTAGCGCGATCGCTCTACTACTTCTGGGCGCACTGCTAAAAGACAGTGCTTTAGCTGCACCATCTGATGTGAATGCGGCAATTTCTAATGCTCAAACTGCTGCCGATACAACATTTGTGCTGATCTCCGCAGCCCTTGTCATGCTGATGACACCAGGGCTAGCATTTTTCTATGGTGGTATGGTGCGATCGCGCAATATTCTCAATACTCTGATGATGAGCTTTGTGGTAATGGCGATCGTTGGGGTGACTTGGATTTTATGGGGCTACAGCCTTGCCTTTGCTCCGGGTAACCCAATTATAGGTGGATTGCAGTGGCTGGGTTTGAATCATGTAGGCTACGAACTCACGAATTATCTCCAAGGTTCAAATCCCGTTGACGTAGTTTCCTATGCTCCAACAATTCCCCACCAGGCATTCACGATCTACCAAGCCATGTTTGCCATTATCACCCCAGCTTTGATTTCGGGGGCGATTGTTGAACGGATGAATTTTACTGCTTACTCTTTATTTGTACTACTGTGGTCAACTTTTATCTACACTCCCCTTGCCCATATGGTATGGGCTAAAGGTGGACTTTTGGGTTCATATGGCGGTTGGGGTGCCCTCGACTTTGCTGGTGGTACAGTCGTTCACATTAGTTCTGGTGTTTCGGCATTGGTAGCTGCGATCGTACTAAAACCTCGGAAAACCTACCCACATCGCCTCAGCCCTCCTCATAACGTTCCCTTCATTTTATTGGGAGCAAGCTTGCTGTGGTTTGGCTGGTTCGGTTTCAATGCTGGTAGCGCTTTGGCTTCTGGGAAGTTAGCAACAGCCGCATTTATTGCCACCAATACAGCAGCAGCAGCAGGCACTTTAATGTGGCTGATTCTAGAAAAAGTGTTACGCAGTAAACCAACTGCAGTCGGTGCAGCCACAGGAGCAGTGGCAGGCTTGGTAGGCATCACTCCAGCGGCTGGATTTGTCACACCATTAGCAGCAATTTTGATTGGCGCTATTACTGCCTTTGTTTGCTTCTATGCTGTCAGCTTTAAGCATAAACTGCAAGTGGATGACGCTTTAGATTCATATCCCGTGCATGGTGTTGGCGGTACAGTTGGTGCGATTCTTACAGGCTTCTTTGCTACCAAAACTGTCAACTCAGCCGGGGCAAATGGCTTGTTCTTTGGCAATCCTATGCAAGTACTCATCCAAATTGTCGCAGTTGCCGTAGTTTATATCATTGCTGTAGTCGGTACTTGGATCATTCTAAAAATCCTCGACGTTACAGTCGGTTTGCGAATCCCGGAAGAAGCAGAACTGGAAGGCATGGATATTAACGAACACGGCGAAGAAGGTTATAATGACGACATCGCATAGCATATAAGTAGTAGCATATGACTTACGCATTGACAGAAATTGTCTGATATGCTGTATACATTTTTAGCGCCTCAACTTTTGATTTTTCCACGAATGAGAGTTTTCCCGTCCACCGTAGGGGCTCTCGGCTATTTGCCCCTACTCTCGGCCGAGAGCCTCTACAAGTCGGAAACGATCATTATCCGTTAATACACAAGATATTTATTTTTTCGACCTACATAGTGCTATAAAAAATAATACGCTCAGCACTTAGTAATCAGAATTGTTATGATTACTGCTGGTACTCTCAAATCTGATTCCAAGACTAGCTTAATTTGACGCCTCGTGTCTACTTCGAGCAAAACACTTCCTACTTGGGCATTTTTATCCTTAGCAGTCAATGGCATACTGATGTTGGCGGTGATCCTGCTCATTTTACGACATCAGGAATTGACCGCTTTTTTCAAGACTGCATTTTCAATCAACTCGAACCCTCAACCCCAAGTCACACCTGAGTTAGGTTCACCTCACCAACTAAATTATTCGCAGTGGGTAGACATCCTCAAGCAAGAAGCAAATGTTGCTGCCTTAAAACATCCTCAGCATTTAAATATACTAGCTGGAGATTCTATTAGCCTGTGGTTTCCCCCTGAATTATTACCCAAAGACAAAAATTGGTTAAATCAGGGGATCTCTGGAGAGACGAGTACTGGACTATTGAATAGATTAGATTTATTTGATCGCACTCAGCCGGAAACGATTTTTGTGATGATTGGCATTAACGACTTGATTAGAGGAGTCAACGATGAAATCATTTTAAACAATCAGCAGAAAATTATACACCACCTGCACAGCGTGCATCCTAAAGCCGAAGTTGTCGTTGAGTCGATTTTGCCGCATCAGTCAAAAGACGTAAATTGGCAAGGACGAGCAAAACTTCTAGCTATTCCCAACAGTCGCATTCGGCAGTTGAATCAACAACTTCAAGGCATAGCAGTAAAAGAAGGTGTTAAGTATATCAACTTATATCCTCTGTTTGCCAACGAGCAAGGCAATCTCCGTCACGAACTTAGTAGTGATGGTTTACATCTCAATCCAAATGGCTATTTAGTCTGGAGTTCTGCTTTACAGTTGTACAATCAGATCGAACTGGAAGCGAATCGGTAAATGGGGAATAGCACTTAGCAATTAGCAATTCCCATCTATCTATGACCGAAAATCATAGGGCGCAAGCCCCTGACTTTACTCCGAAATGCGGACATGTTGATCACAAAAACCGTGAAGGCGAAAAGTTTTTGTGTGTTGTCTGTCATCACACAGATCATGCCGACACCAAAGCGAGTCGGACAATAGCTACAAGAGCGGGACTTGTCTTCCCAC
This sequence comes from uncultured Scytonema sp., assembly GCA_937873135.1. Lineage (GTDB taxonomy): Bacteria > Cyanobacteriota > Cyanobacteriia > Cyanobacteriales > Nostocaceae > Rhizonema. The sequence goes on from CALMVQ010000019.1 coordinate 11,924, forward strand.
CAAATAATAAGACACTACCTACGGACTGTGGGAAAGTTATGCCTTGGAAGTCATCGTTGCCAAAGTGCAAGGAGTCCAGGAACCAAGCCTATGAGGCAATCAGTATTCAATTAGATTTATCCCGTCTCTTGTGAATATTAGTTGCCCGACAGTCGGATACCGAAGAGATATGGCTAAAACTTTTCGGAATCCCCTTTGCCTTTAGGTATGGGGAGATGTCAAATCTGTTATGGTATCCATTGCGCTCTTAAAATGAAAATTAGCAATTTTTGACGAAAAACCAATGGATACTAAAGCTTTTAAACGTTCGCTCCAGCATTCAGAGAACTATCATCGCAAGGGATTTGGTCATCAAGCAGAAGTCGCCACGCAGTTACAATCTGAGTATCAAAGCAATTTAATTCAGCAAATACGTAATAATAATTACATCTTGACTCGCGGTGATGTTACTATCCACCTAGCTCAAGCTTTTGGCTTTTGTTGGGGTGTGGAACGTGCAGTGGCAATGGCTTATGAAACCCGCAAGCACTTCAAGAGCGATCGCATTTGGATTACCAATGAGATTATTCACAATCCTTCTGTCAATCAACGCATTCTCGAAATGCAAGTTGATTTTATCCCTGTTGAAGCTGGAAAAAAAGATTTTTCTGTTGTTAATGCTGGCGATGTTGTTATTTTACCAGCTTTTGGGGCAAGTGTCCAAGAAATGCAGATACTTAATGATAAAAGTTGCAAAATTGTTGATACCACTTGTCCTTGGGTATCTAAGGTTTGGAACACAGTGGAAAAGCATAAAAAAGGCGATTTTACTTCAATTATTCACGGCAAATACAAGCATGAGGAAACAATTGCTACTAGTTCTTTTGCTGGCAAATATCTCATTGTGCTGAATTGGACTGAAGCAGAATATGTTGCTGACTACATTCTTAATGGTGGGAATCGGCAAGAGTTTCTCACAAAATTTGCTAAAGCTTGTTCGGCAGGATTTGATCCAGATCGAGACTTAGAAAGAATTGGCATTGCCAATCAAACAACAATGCTGAAAGGCGAAACAGAGAAGCTTGGTAAGTTGTTTGAACATACAATGATGAAAAAGTATGGTCCCCATGAACTGAACAATCATTTTCAAAGCTTCAACACTATCTGTGATGCTACTCAAGAAAGGCAAGATGCTATGACAGATTTAGTGCAACAGCCGCTTGATTTGATGATAGTTATAGGTGGATTTAATTCATCTAATACCACACAATTACAACAAATTGCCGAAGAAAAGGGAATTTCATATCATATTGATACTGTGGAGCGAATTAAATCAGAGAATTGCATCGAACATCGGCAATTAGATGGAACATTATCAGTAGCAGAAAATTGGTTGCCTGAAGGTAAAATAGTTGTCGGAATTACCTCCGGTGCTTCTACACCTGATAAGGTAGTGGAAGATGTGATTGAGAAGATTTTTGCTCTTAAAGCAACTGCCGCAGTAGTTTAAGAATCCTCATTGGTGAAATGATGTAGCGGCGCTCGTCTTTAAATGTTCTGTGTAAACTACTAGACACCCTCGGTTTACTTCAAAAATTAGTCACACACCCTACCCTTGGCTGAAAAGAATAGGAGGGTTTGTGACGATCCCTGAGCTACAGGCAGGCAATTTCATTTACCTGGAGAGGATTTGCTCAGTTCTTCACAAAGACCAGCAGAAAATATAGATGTAATCAGTTAAAATTTACTGAAATGGTCAGCATAGGAGAAAAAAATTATATTTTGACTACAAGTCAGCCTCGTCTCTTATCTTTTACCCTCGATGATTGGACTGCTCTAGGCAGTCAAGTTTCTGTGTCCCTGCATGACGGAGTTGCGGTTTTAGTTGGCCGAAACGGGGCTGGCAAATCAGCTATTCTTGAAGGATTTGAAGCCATCTCATCATGGGTTACTGGTAAGAACACTCGGTATCGGCAGCTTGATAGTGATAGCCTTCCTAAAATATTAAACATCGAAATTTTAACACCGACTGCGCGTCGGCTTGGATGTATATTTGAGCTTATATTCCCATCCACTATCACTGACAGCTTAGATATAGATGATTCTACAAACGAAACTCCTGAAGAAAGAGAATTTATTTTGAATGAACGCTGTCAGTATATTGATGGAGAGAAAGAGCTTTTATGGACTACTGAAGCTGGCGTAACAACCTTAAACAATAATAATGATCCCATCGTTACTATTCTTGGAAATATTAGCTCGCTTCGACGCTCATCTCTTTCAGAGAATATACGACAAAAGCTGCCTCAAGAGATGCAATGGGTTTACGCTGTTTTGAGGGGAGTGCGCATTCTTGGAAAAACCCCTATTCGCCAAACGTCGAAGCGTCGCCCCTCTCTTTTGCCGGTGTCAAGTAAAGGTATTTCTTCCAGTGTTGGGCTAGCTGATAGCCTAGCACGTAAAATATTACGTAGACAGGGGGAAGAACTCGATGAACTTGAAAATGTTTGTCAGCGAATTGGACTTGGAAGCAATATAACTATACAAAAATTTATTTCAAGCGGAGAACCAAGAGCAAAAAACGAAGATAAGAGTGAGGAATATATCTCTTCAGTTTTGTTAGATGGAATCAATATTGGGCTGCTTTCTGACGGAACACTACGGGTTCTATCTATCCTGATAGAAATAACCGCTTCACGTTCTAATTGGACGACAATAATTGAAGAACCTGAGATACAAATTCATCCGGGAATGTTAGCAAAGTTACTCAATGAAATTGAAACATACACTTTTGAGGAAAATTTGATTCTCTCGACTCATTCACCACAAGTAGTGGCTTGGACTAGTCCAGAAAAGATTAACCTAGTTTATAGAAATAATGGACGAACCAATATTCGGAAACTACATGAAGAAGAGATGCAAAACGTCGTCCAGTATCTCTATGAAGAAGGAGATTTAGGCGACTGGGTTTACAGTGGTATTCTCGATGAGTAACTGCTTAATCGCCCTAATTGCTGAAGATGATACTGACTGTGACACGGTTCGAGAAATTATACATCGCGTACTTGGTAATAATACCAAAATAAAATCGTGGGCATCTAAAGGCTGTAGCACATTAAAGAGAAAGCTATCAGCAAAACTTACAGCCATGTCTAATGAAGGCTGCAATGCTTTTATCATAGTTCATGATTTAGATCGTAACCCACAGAATAACTCCCTTAATGATGAATTGAAACTGCGGAAAAGTTTGGATTCAGCATCTTCTGGGTTTAAAAGCGATAAAAAACATATCTGTATTCCAATTGAAGAATTAGAAGCTTGGTTCTGGTCAGATCCACAGGTTGTAAGACAAGTTGGACGAGACAGAGGCAAAGCACACTCAAATCCTCACCTAATAACGAAACCGAAAGAAAATCTGATTAAATTGTCAATTGGAGACAACAGAAAGCCTCGTTATAGCACCAATATGAATGTTGAATTAGCAAAAATATTAAATTTAGAGCTTTGTTCTGATCGCTGCCCTTCGTTTAAGAAACTTCTGGAATTTCTCGAATCCTTGTAGGTGTTGAGCCAAGATGCGCGACGTGAAAAATACTATTTATCTGGGAGCATCGGTCGCTGGTTCAAATGGATTGAAGGCATTATAAAGCTTTGTCAGTCCTTCAGTGCTATTAACCATAGCCCCAACTATATCTGTAACTAAAATAATACTCTTTACGAAAACAATTTTTTGAGGCAACTTAACAATACATGCCTCAATATAGGTACCAGTATGACATCAGTTATTACACGACGAAAATCTGCTGCCATTGTTTTGGCGATTCGTTCGTCAAAATTTTTTGTGAATCTGTAACACTCGGTACCTGTGTTTTGATACAGTAATTCTCATCTGCCAGAATTTCTTGACAATTCAGAGGCTTTGGTTTATGAAAGTGCTTCATGGGACTTGGATACCGAACGCAGAAACTGACTTTATTGTGCCCGGTTCATTCTATCTGTGGGTAGAAACTCCTATCCTCAAAAAAAGCCTCACCAACAATCAACGGATTCATCCTGGACATCTCGCACAAGATGAATTAGCAAATTTTATAGTACAGCAGTTAGGAATTAAAGAATCGGCAGGACAACTCACAGCACGTATATCCCCTAAATACTTTGCCCTGCCGACAGCCAATCATCAACCTTTGCCATCACCGGAATTAATCAAGTATCTGGAAGCGGAAATTCCTGAAGAATACGAGGGTTTTGAATACTGGAAGGTGGACTGCTATACAGCGAGCGATGATTCACCAGCGTCAAAAGCCACTAACATTATTAAACTACTTAACGACATCCACTTTTTAGCATTATACAATTCTGAAGAAGTGCAACTGGGTTCAGATCTCTTGTTTTGGTATCACTACACCCAAACTTTTAAGGAAGTGATTCTGAAAGACCAGTATATTCCAGCACTGAAATATCGGCAATTAGAAGCAAATAAATCTAAGAAAAAAGGCAAGCAGCAAAGAAGCGATGCTTTTGAAATCTATGCAACCTGGGAGATTATTTCCGAACAATACGAATCAAACATCAAAAAATATATTGAATACCTACCGCTTATTTGTGTTGCTGGTTCTGAAGCACCCAGCGATTCAGTTGAGTTTTTCGATAAAGAAACACTGCTACGTCACTTCTCCGAGTCCTTACTTCATAACTTGGTAACTCACACACCCTCTACTGCTGTTTTCGATAAGCAGATTGCGGACTCCCTAATCCATCATTGCCTTCACCCCAATCAACACAACCCACTCACTACAAATGCAGCGTTACAAGAATACAAACAATGGCTGGCATGGAAAACTAAAATAACTCGCACTCAAAGCAACTCATCCTTTCACCTCTGTTTCTTATTGCACTCCGCTACCCCAGAAAATATAGACGAGTGGCAGATGCAGTTTCTCGTAGCTAGCAAACAAGATCCTTCACTCAAGCTGACGTTGGCTGACTACTGGGAAATGAAAGAACGGAAAGAAAGAAAAGGAGAAATTTCCTCCCCACTGCCTCATTTTTTCGGTCAAGATTTTGAAACGAATCTGCTTTTAAATCTCGGGTATGCAGCACGGATGTATCCCAATTTATGGCAAGGATTGGAAACAGATCGCCCAACCGAACCTCATATCTTGCACCTGGAAATTTCGATGTCAATTCCTTGACTAAGTGCTA
>CALMVQ010000020.1 GCA_937873135.1 uncultured Scytonema sp.
GATACCCTTTCTCCAGACAAGGGAATTGCCCAGGCGGCATCGCCATCTCAAACTCGACCTTTCGTGTAATGAATTTTCTGTCAGGCATAATATTTCTCATGAAGAACTATTATGTGTTTATAACTAATTAGTATATCCTCCACGTCGGGATTAACCCTTTTTCCGTGCTATAAGTAACAGTGTATGTGTTAAAACAATCCGGATGCAAAAGCATTTAATGTTGGTGAAGGGCGCTAAGCCGTTGTTTCCCTTTGGTGGTAGACTTGCGGAAAGTGATAGCACCTCCTTTGATATCAGTCGTCTGGAGTGCTAACGCTTCACTTACGCGACAACCAGTGAAAAGGCAAATTCCATAATAATCCGGTTGATTTACACCGTTAAGAAAATGATGTGTTTTTAAGAGGAGAAAATATGAAATTCACGACAACACACGAAATTTCAGGTGACAAAATCACATTTTGGGATAGGTTTTTTAACAAAGATTTTAACACTCAGCTCTACATAGACTACTTAGGTTACAGTGAGTATACGATCATTGATCAGAATGAAAGTGACACTGAGATTTCCCGTAAAGTTAGCATAGCACCTAGGTTTAATATGCCTGGTCCTGTAATCAAGTTGTTAGGCTCAAACTTGAGACTTACAGAGGAAGGCAAATTTGTCAAGGAAACCCAAGTTTGGTACTCTAAGAAAATACTAAGTACACTAGCTGACAAGACATTGTGGGAGGAAACGCTCCGGATCGAATCAGTGGGAGATAACACCATCCGACGGATCATAGACACGACATTAAATGACAGATGAAAATAAGCACCAATTAATCCGATTTCATATACTCTTTCAAGGGAAGGATTATTTTGAGCTTGTTCATTTAGCCACACTATGTATTTATCGCTTTTGTGCTGTTTTTTTCTCTCTTTGTTTACTTTTAATACTTGACCCATCGCGCTTAGATTTAAAGTTGTTTGAATTGCCATTATGGTCTTCTCCTAGAAAAGTATTTCTGAACAAGCTCAATACCGAGATAACTGGTTACGACTGGGTCAGTAATCAAATTTACCAAGAGTCCAAGTTCATTCAAAATATTTATGCTGCTTTACTATAATAACCCAAGTTGCGGGTTATAAATGCCTGGGTACTTCTTGGACTTTGGACAAAAAAAGTAGTTCGCAATTATCAGCCGCGAACCAAAAACTACACATCACAAATTACCCCACTTATTTTTCAAACTGATAGGACCAGCCCTTTCAAGGTGGTGAAATTCGGAACGAAGATTGGTCATTTCGACATTCAAAAAGCCCAAAATCTGAGCGGAGGATTCAAGATGGTAGCACTGAAACAACGTATCTTCGTTGGTCACCTTGAAAGGGCTGATCAGCAGGACTTACGCATTGACAGAAATCTGACTATGTGCATTCAAACCCACCTTTTGTGCAAGATGCTATCAATGACACACTAAGTATTGGACTTTGGACAAAAAACATGTGTTCGCGGATTAATTGCGCGAACACATGTTTGATTAGTCTCATTTATCTTTTTCAGAGACTGTAACAAGGAGGGAGGTTACGTCATATTTAGTAACGTAAAATACTATAGCAATCCTAAATGAGTTGTGAAAAATCACAGTTGTTGATAAAGTGAATACTGCTGGTAGTAATAAGGCACATAGCAGTACGGATGGAAGAGTTGATAGAGTTCATTCAATCAAACCCAGACCCTAGAGAATTAAAGCGGGCACTTGCTGTACAAATGGTGATGCAAAATTATAACCCTTCAAAAATTAGAAATATTTTAGGAGTGTCTGCGGGTTTTGTAAGCAAATGGAAATATATTTTTGTAGAACAGGGCATCACGGGATTGAGACTATCGTATAAAGGGTCAAAGAGCTATCTTGATTCGGCACAAAAACAAATGGTATTAAATTGGCTTGAACAGAGGAATTACTGGCACCTCTCAGAATTAAAAGAGTACATAGAAGATAATTTCAATATAATCTTTGAGTCTCTTCAAAGCTATTACGACTTGTTTAAAGATGCTAATATAAGTTGGAAAAAAACACAAAAAAAGAATCCTCGTAAAGATCCAGATTTAGTTACAAAAAAAAACTAGAAATAAGCGCATGGCTGGATGCACATAAGCGTGAGATAGTATCTGGAGAACTCGTAGTTTTCTTTGAAGATGAGTGTCATTTGTTGTGGGGAGACATTTGTGGTTATATTTGGGGTAGTCAAAAAGAAAGGATTGAAGTTCCAGTAATCAATGAACGAGAACGACAGACATATTTCGGCGCTCTAAATTATTACACACAAGAATTTTTGATTAAGCCTTGTGAAAAAGGCAATAGTCGCAATGCAATCGCTTTCGTAGAATATTTAATTTCTCAATATCCAAAAAGTCGTATTGCCATCATTTGGGATGGAGCGAGCTATCATCGTTCTGCCGAGTTTAAAGCTTATTTAAATAAAATTAATCAAGGATTAAATGAAAAGGAATATCAAGTGACTTGCATTCGCTTTGCTCCTAATGATCCATCACAAAATCCTGTAGAGGACGTCTGGTTGTACGCTAAAAACTTTATTCGAGAGTTTTACCACTTATGTAAATCATTTTCTCATATCAAAAGATTATTTGAACTTGTAACTCATTATCAAGTTTTTGAGTTTCCAAAAATATTTATGTATGGCTCATTTTTTTTCACAACTCCTGCACGAATAGCTATAGTAAAATTCCAAATACTTTTTACAATTAAGGGTATCTGGGAATTCAGACGCGGCGACTTCTGCCCTGGTGATCACCTTCATTGCAACACCTAGAACTTTATTCCAGGGCAGAGGTTGACCGACGGCTGAAAGCGAAGCGTTTCCCAGATACCCGTCAGCACTCCACACGCTTATGTGTATTTACTACAATTTTCGGGCTGATTCATTGATTTTTTCTGCGCCTTTACTAGAATTTGTTCAGAGTATCAACAACTGTGATTTTTTACAAATGATTTAGGATTGCTATATTTGTAATATAAAATTACTTAGAAAGTTACGTTCGCTCCTGCTTGGAGCGGGTAAGAGGAATTAATGCCTTGAGGGGAAAGGAATAAGGCGATCGCAAAGGGTGCAGCTTTTTCCGATAGTCTGTAAGCTCGACTTTATCCAAATCAAAGAACGAAACCTTGTTATCTGGCGGCAACTCCAGAGTTTAGGAAAAAGGTTTTTCCACTGTCACTGATTTGGGCGATCTTGAAAAAGTCAAACACATTATTGCACAAAGGTTTCAGCGTAGGTGATCGCACACTCTGGAAAATGGATAAAGTCGAGGTAAGACATGTTGTGGTCAGGGGTGTACGTATGGTGGTAAGCGAATAGGTAAAAATTAATTCTATAGATGAATCGAAGTCCAAGGAAACAACCTGATTCTGGATCTGATTGTGGTTGTACGGTGTAATACTTTGGGAAAGCTTTGAGCTAATCGGTGTATTACACGGTGTCCAGAAATTAAGTTTTCTCATGTAATACATGGAGAACAGTGAATTTACTGAGAAATTATTACAGATCTTAGGGTTTCCGTGTAATACATGGTATATAAGCGCTATTCAGAGTTAACTCGACAGTGTAACTCACATTCCACACCCCCCACTGTCACAATCGGTTATCTCGTCTTTTCTCCCTTTATTCTGGATACATTTTCTACAAAAAACCGAGAGTTTGAGATGGCGATGCCGCCTGGGCAATTCCCTTGTCTGGAGAAAGGGTATC
>CALMVQ010000021.1 GCA_937873135.1 uncultured Scytonema sp.
CCATCGATTTGGGGGCTTGAAACCGTTTTTTCTTTTTCTTTATGAGTGCCTTTTATAGCAACGGACAGGAAGCTTAGGACAATCATCAATTCACAATATACGCGCTTTGAAGGCGTCTACTGCCGACTTGTCCTAACGGCTTTGGCGACTGCTATAACTTTTAACTTTTGCCAAGTTCTGTCAATACTGACGTTTTTGTGACTTATGTAGCAGAGGTTCTTGTGCCACAGTTATAGGCGCTTGGATGAACATCCGCAGGTAGCACTGCGCGAGTCCTTGCTCCACAGTTGTCACACACCAATTGGTGTAAGCGATGCTCTGCGACTATTAGTTTAATATAACCATGCGAAAAATAGTTTCAACAAGCACCTCCCCACTATGACTGCCCAAGGGTACGAGGAATTGGAAGCCATTCATAAGTGGATGACGATAGTGCAACAGCAGCAAGCTATTGAACACAAGGAACTTGGGTGAATTTCGGGATAATACAAGTTTTTGATAATACAACTTGAGTCGTAAGTGGAGTGTGAGTAGCATTCGCGCAGAAAACCGAGAGCAGCTCTGTTACATAAGTACTATTTAGGTAAAAATCAAGAGCGCTCTCCTCATGGCGATCGCCTTGGCTCCATCTGGTCAACACAGTCAAAATAATTCGTAATTGATAATTTGTAATTAAAGCCACCCTACTACAGTAGGGTGGCTGGGCATATCTTAAAACACCTAGCCACTCAGCTCAGCTCGCACCCGTTGCAAAATTTTACCTAGCTTGTTGAGCCCCGTGCCATCTTTGCCACAGCCCCAGTAGTAATCTCCCGGTGCATTCTCTACTATTTCTTCAATCCCTGTAGAAAGCAATAACTCCCGAATATCTTTATGCGTTTGAAATTTTTTTAGTACCGCCCGGTACATCACCTCATCTTTGACTTGCTCCCAATCTGCACGGATTGGTAATTCTCTACTGCGTCCCAAACTAGCAGCTTCTTTTGCTGAGTGAGCATTGCGAATCTTCTGTTGGTAAGCAGCATCCTCAAATTTCTGTGCTTGAAAGTAATGTTCTGTTGTTGCCCACCACAGACCATCCATTTCAACTCCATGTCTAGAGAAGTTAGAGAATGCACCCCAGGTATCAATTGTTGAGTAAAAATAAATCGTCATTGCCTAAAAAATATAACACCACACTGCTTTAACAGCAGGCTTAGTACAAAAGGAACTACACACAAGACTACCCCGATTACTAATAAGTCAAGTTTCTCCGTGCTAATTGCTCTAAGTATTCACGCTAAGAAATGGCAGTGCAGTTGTCTTTTGACGCTATGTTTGTAGAGCGAGCGGACATCGCAATCCGAGGGCAGCACTCTCAATACCGTTCGGTTAAGACATCTCTTCGTTGAGGCAGCAGGGGGGCAGAGGTGCTGGGGGGCAGAGGAGAAGAAGAGTCAATGGACCTTACTTAGTAGAAGCGAGAATAGCTTCTTTGATTACGACACTAGTATAATCAGGCACGACAAACAGCCCGTTGTTGTTTCCACTACCACTCTGCTGTCCTAACCCACTCGAAATGGTGTACTTATTAGTAATACTTGGTGTATTAATAGAGGCTTGAAAATCTTCATACGCAGCCCCACCCACGACTTTCAAAAGTTCTTCATTGGACAGTTCCTCAACGCCCGTAGACTCAAAGAAGTTTTCAGGATTTGACTGATTACCCGACTGAATAAAATTGCTGCTCATAAAAATACTCACTAAATACAAGCAATTAATATCAGGTTTGTAGCAATATGTCTAAGTGTCTTTTAAAATATAATACTTTTCCTACTTTTCCTACTTCTTGCTACTTAACCGTTTCTGCGTCGGTCATAGAATCATACCCCTGAATTTTCAAGCCTGTGTAGTACGGCTTTAAACCTTGCTGTCCAATGGTTTCATAGTGATGTCGTCATACGCTAAAAAACCCACAACCTAAGCTGTGAGGTTCTTTCGCTGATTCTATGGGTTGTAGCGGGCAATCGGTTCTAACTATACTAAACCAAGCAAATCAAGACCAAGAAGACCTTTCTTTTTTAGACCTGCACCACCATTTACTGATGCTAATTCTTTATCAGAAAGTTCGTTTGAGTCATCACAAACTGATAGTGTTTGGTTTACTTGTACTGGTTCCTGAGCCTGTTGCAAGTCGCTTCTTGTGTTATTGGTCATAAAAATTACTCACTAAGTACAACCAACTAATATCAAGTTTTTAGCATTATGTCTAGGTGTTTTTAAAAATATAGTACTTTTCCTACTTTTCCTACTTAAGTACAAATATCTTCAGCGTATTTTCCGACTTTACTTATGAGAATCAAGCTTGCCAGAAACCTTATTCCCATAACTAAAACCCCACAACATAGGCTGCTGATTCCCCCAAAATCTTCTGCTCAAGCTTTTCTAAGCGCTTTGCTAAGTCTGTAACATGAATAGGCGTCTCGTCCTTCAGGTATTGCTCAATCATTTCCAAGACTACGTCAGTAACTTTTTTGCCTTGGCTTTCCACCTTTTTCTGAAAAGCGTCTTTTTTTTCTGGGGGTATTCGGACATTAATTCTACTTTCTTTCATATAAAAACCATATCGATAAATTACAAGCGTGTTAATTCAAGGCTACCAATTAACCTACTGGGATAACAACTGTAGCTCTCGCCTTTATTTTTGTATTCTTCTTTGTTATCCCATATTGGTTGACATATGGGATAACAAGAGGAGAAATTGAATATAGACAAAACAATTATGCGATCGCCTACCGTGGAAAGTTAGCGATGCCCTTGGCAGCGGCTTAAGCCGTATCGTATGAGTGAAATCCGTTCACTTACAGGATTTTCAATCTATGCTACAACATTCTCTGCCCGTCAGCATTGACGAGCAAACCCCAAGCGCAAGCCGAGCTAAACGCATACATTGGTGCCCAAGCTCAAGCCATAGCACCAGAAATTGAAATCGACTCGGTGGTTGATCGCGACTTTGGAACACCTCAAACAGAAGGTAGGTTTGGATGCACATAATCAGTTTTCTGTCAATGCGTAAGTCCTAAGTTACCAGCCCTTTCAAGGTGAACGTTGGTACTATATAAAAATCATGTTTTTAACCCGAATTTGGGATTTTGGCGATCGCTATCGCTTAATTTACAGTCCAAAAATCAGGAGTTTAATACATAGATTTTTTATTCAATTCCAGAAGATGGCTGAAATGCTGCACAAATCGTGATAGTACATATGCTCACCTTGAAAGGGCTGGTCCTATAGCCATAAATTTGACCTCAAAGAATTCGCCAACAAAGTCATGATCTTCGCGAACAAGCTTCTTTTTGTTCACAGTTGAATAGATTAAACTCACGACACACTAACTGTTAACAGTGCCTCGTTCTACGGACAGCTATATTGTATCCAGAAGACTTTGCCTCAATGTAAAGTTGTGTTTATTCATGTCAACTTACTTATCCCAAAAGTGCATAAGTCGATTTTGCCTATATCTATATAATCATAATTCAAATGAAGTTATTACCAATTCAAAACTGGGACATTTTTATGGAACTGATTTATCTGAAGATGACAAAAAAGCATTGATTGACTATCTAAAAAGCTTGTAAATCTGATTCTGTTGAATCTTTTCTCACGTACATATATTCATTGTCCATTTATGAGAAGGTGTTCCAATGGCTACTGACTATATTCTATTTATACACGGCGTTAATACGCGCGAGGTGCGTGAACAACCTGAATACGCCGATTCACTGTTCAAACTCATTCAAAAAACTGTCTTTGATCGCAAACCAGACGTCCAGAAGATAGTTTTTTGGATGCAGGGTTCGGACAGTTTGTTGATATTTTGTCTTACATAGTCGAGAAAACTGGGGGGCAAGTTATCAAGGTAAAACCAAACTATACGAGCCAAATTTGTTGCAATTGTGATGCCTATACGCCTAAAGAGTTGTCAGATCGGATTCACGATTGTAAAGCGTGCAATGTTGGCATTATAAACCGTGATATCAATGCGGCAGTCAACATAAAACGAGTTGGATTGGGAGTTTTTCCAACTATAAAAAGCCGTCGGGGGAAATTGATAATAGAGTCTGACGCCGGAGTACCGGCTAACGCTGACGCCGGAGTACCGGCTAACGCTGACGCCGGAGTACCGGCTAACGCTTCGCTAACGCTAACGCTATCGGGTTCTATGAGTACCCTTCAGGAAATTCGGGAATTAACCCGAAGCCTACAGCGTACCGCCTAGCAGTCGCTGTAGGTACTTCACTTCAAACAATGAATGTGCGATCATTATGCTTAGAAACTTGAGAATACTGACACAGCCAGCGATTATTGCGAGTGCGATCGCCACAGTATTTCTGTTCGGGATTCAGCGGTTGGGAGTGCTAGAACCTATAGAATTGAAGGTTTTTGACCAGATGCTCCTTCTTCGTACCGATTTGAGTCCAGATCCTCGCATCTTGGTTGTTGGAGTCAGTGAAAAAGATTTGCAAAAATTGCAGCAATGGCCTTTACCTGGGAAAATTCTTGATCGCCTGTTCAGTAAACTAGAGCAATATCAACCGCGAGTGATCGGTTTGGATATTTTTCGGGACTTACGAGTCGAGCCGGGTCATGATCAGCTATTGAAACATTTACAACAGAGCGATCGCATTATTTCTGTCTGTAAGTATTCTGATTCTGTTAATTCCCCCACGCCACCGCCTACGGGAATAGAACCAGAGCAAGTGGGATTTAGTGATATCGTCACGGACACAGATGATATTGTTCGTCGAAATCTCCTGTTGCTCAAGCCTGAATCTGGTTCACCTTGTGCAACTCCTTACTCTCTTGGCTTACAAGTCGTACTGCACTACCTGGGAAACGTCCAACCAAAATTTTCTTCTGCTCAGGGAGAATTTCAAATTCAGTAAACCAAAAAGTTTTTCCTCCAAGGGCGATCGCTAAAGTTTTTGTAGTCTACGATACTAGTTGAGGCTCAATTCTTTAACCAACAGACCGGATATAGATTATGATTACTTATGTAATACTGATTAATAATCTGTTGATACTAACCCGATGGAAGATAAATACCTTCAACAACTTGATATTTACGCTCAACTGCTTGACTTAAAAACGCTAACATCTGTTTAAGCCCGAAAAGTTTACGATAAATTAACCGACCACCTCTTCTTTTTTGACTAATTTTGAGCCAAAGGAGATTAATCCAAATATTAACGAGAAGAAAAGATATACCAACAAATAGTAATCTCAAAACTGGATTTTTATTATTGGTTCTAATCCGACAGATATTTTTCAGACGATAGCACCTTCCTGCTCCAAATCTTTTTCGATAGTCTTGGTGGATGTAAGATAAACTTGTTTTTACCTTATGGATGACATAAGTAAAGTATTCAACTCCAAATTTTCCCCGCTGACCCTTTCTATATTTACAGATAATCCCTAAATCAAATGTGACTGAATCATCTTTTTCTCTGGTCATTGTATAAGTTGTTTTATAACTCTTTTTTCCTTTTAAAAATTGTTTTATCCCTCCTTGTTTTCCTCTTCTGATAGCGGGCATAAGAAATGGAATATCCAATGCTTGTAACCATCGGATAACAGTAGTACTAAAGAATCCTCTGTCTAAATAAAGTTTTTTTACTTTTATTTTTAAGTCAGAAAGTGACGCTAATAAATAAGTAATAATAGCGACGCTGGTATCCCAGCAACGAACACCTCTTATTGCCAGGGTTACACGCTTTCCTTTAGTAAGAACATATAAGGTAGCGTAGGCATAAAATGAGCAAGTACCAGATTTAGCTTGGCTTCGATATATGTATGGTAATTCTTCATTTGTTGGTTTTCCATAGTAGGGAATTAAATTTAAATCAATCGCAATCTTTAAACAACCTTTTTTTATTCCCGTCGGTATTCTGCTTTTCAATGCTTGATTTATTTTGGCTTCTAATTCCTCAAAATTATTGATTTTATCGAGGTGATATCTAATATCATTCGCTGTTGGAATTTTCTTGAAAATTTTAGCTGTATTCTCAATACTATCTTGACTGCTCGCTGCTTTAACCAGAATCTCAAACAAAGTTTTTTGGTCACATGCTCCTTGGGTTTCAATGGAAATATTTTCCGACAAGCATTCAAGAACCTCATCCAGCGTTTCTGAGTCTGTTAGAGCCAATTTTTCTGATAAGAAAATCAATTGATTTTAGCCAATATGCTACACACTACTTTCATCATTTCATTTTTTGAAACGGCTTAAAGCATGATAAGCATTACTAATTAATAAAGTAGCATATAGCACTTTAACCACGTAACTAATTATTAGCGATCGCCCTTGGAGGAAAAACTTTTTGGTTTACTGACGTTGGATGTGCTACTGTCGTCAGCGAAGGATCATTTGCAGGTGTCAGTGGTGTTGGTGGCTCTCCTTTGTCTACACAAGATAAACCCCTTGATGCTGATGATTCGCGCCTACCAGGTTCTCCTATTTTAGAAACAAAAGCTAGACTGGCTTGACGACGATTTTGAATATAACTTTGAACGTTATTAACTGCTGTACTGGCGTAGCGATCACCAGGACGTTCGTGTAGTGCCTGCTTAAAATAGCTCAAAGCACTGGGATAGTTTCTTTGGGCGGTTGCCGCATAACCAAGTTGCATGTGTTGATCGTAGGCGGACGTTGTTTGAGCTAACACAACCTGAGGTGGGTTAACACATAATAAGAAAGCTAGTAGTAAGAATACAGACAGATATCTCACCCAGAATGTTTTTTTCATTATCTTTTCCGATTACTGATACTTATAGAGCATTTATAAAGAAAACATTAAATTACGGTAGGGAAAGCCACTTCAATAAGTGGAAACCCTTATTGAAGAAAGAATTTGTTGTGTTAAACGCAAATTTTTTACTAGTGTTCACCAGTTAACTCCCATTTTGCGATACAATAAACCATTTTAGATGGTGCGCTACGGAACTCATATCATGTCTGGTGAATCAGTTATCATTCATTTTTCGCACCCAGTCACACACAGAGTGTTCTCACCCATATATGGGAGGGGTTTGGGGACGCACTAATCTATAAACAACGAGCTTTCCCTTGCCAGTTATCTGTTCTAGACGAGGGATCTTTCATTGAGGCTCTCAAAAAGGGCGGGTTTTCAAAGCACTGTCTGCGGGAGAGAGTACTCTCTCCCGCGAGCTTTGCATTATTATTGAGATTGTTAGCAATAACCCCGCCCTTTTTGAGAAGGTTTGCTCGTTTTTTACAGGTTTAAACCACGGGTAGAGGAAGAGGAAGTATTGGACTCAAATGAGAAATAATATATTTAGTATTCTTCTTACCGATGACTAATAACTGCATCCATATTGAACATTTATTTTCAATAGCCCTGCTCTAATTACCTTCTAAAATTTTTCACTTTCTCTTGTTTGTATAAAAAATCTTTAGTAATATTGGAGTTTTTAATTAAAGATCTTAGGAAAATACTTCACAGAATATACTATTTTTGGAAAAATAGCTTATACTTGATTATATAGATTACATGCTCACTGGGTGAAACACTTGGTTGATATTTTTAATTATGCAGTTAATGTTAGATCTTTCATTACCTAGTTCCCTTCATATATCAAATAAAAATATAGCAGTCCTATTTTATTTCTGAAATATTTGTGAGGAGACGTCCTCTGTCAATAATCATTTCTCATTTGCACTCAAGGAAAAATGACTATTAAAAACCTTAAGTAAAATTTTTAGCTACTCATTTAGCATTGCTAGATTGCACATGAACTAGATGATTTAGCTTCACATATTTGTCTGCAGCGACATCCCAATAGAAAATTTCCACTCTGGTAATTACTTTAGAAAAAATGGTGAACTTATGGCAACAGTAAATTACAATCAAACCGGGAAATATCTCCCACCTAATATAGTTATTTCGGGAATATCTTTCGTTCCAGGGGTGACGGAACTTGAGCCTGAACAAGTCACCGAAATACGGCAATTGATCAAAAACGATCCTTTGCTTCAGCATTATTTAAAGCAGAAAATTCTGATCATCCGAGATTGAAGGTTTGACTCCGTATTCTTATAGAAGTTTTTACCTCAATGAAATACACCACCCCTCACTAGTACCGCAAGGAGTTCGTCAAAAGTCACTCATTCAAAAGTCAAAAGTATTATGGAATGGGCTTTTTATGGATTTGATGCCTTATTTCCGCCGCTTTGTACTAGTACACTGCGGCGTAAGTTTGGATAGGGTGATACAGCTAGCCTTTTCAATATTGACAAATAATGTGTTTTATGCTAATGGTTCGCTCCTGCATTGTTGGGCTAGATGAATTAATGCCTTATTGTCCAAGAACCTGATTCTGGATCTGATTGTACTAATGCCATGTAATACATGGAAAAGCAAAGTAGACTTACTGTGTATTTCCTGGGTAAAGAACCACCAAAGATTCCGTGTAATACACGGTAGAGAATTTAATTCACTTAGGTGTTAGTATGTGCTGGAGTTTTCCTTGTAATACATGGAAATGGGGCAAGCTCTAAGTGGCATCACGGTGTAATACACGGAATTGCTAATGTTGAAACGGGAGATTTGACACTTTTGGGACGTAATGGTTATACAGCCAAAAGCTTCCCCTTAAAAGTCCATTGAAAAGGACGAGCTAACTTTTGGTTAAAGTCGTCAGCATCAAAAAAGTTAAACCTGTGAGGAGGAGAAATGGTTTATGCACTCCCATTTAAAAAATCTAATAGCTTTTCATCCGGCTCATTCGTTCCTCAGTTTCACGTCTGAGTGCTACTTGGAACCGGAATTGTCGCTACCCGCCTTATATCTCACCACTGATCCGGAGTACCGGATTCAGTGAGAGGCTTACGGCGCAAAAGCTAAATTGGGACAATTGTTTTGAGAGATGATTCACTCTTGAAAAGTATGCTTCAATGTAGCATAAATCATATGAATCTATGACCCTCCCATGAATGACGCGCCCTCTGCCACTCATTTCTAGCTTACCGCGCTGCTTACAGCACCCTTAAGGGCTGCAATTCCCTGTTCAATGCTAGCCCAGAGACCCATGTCAGGTTCCTTACCGGCTATCTCTCGCGTTCCGACGAAGTAAAGAACGCCTTTAAGAATCTCTTGGTGAGCGCGATTTTCAAAATTAACTCGGTTGAGCGGTTCCATCAGATCTTGAAGATCATCATTCAAGGACTGGGCAACCTTATGTAGAACCAGCCCAGTCATTGTCTGTTGATGCTTTAGCAACTCGAGCTGTAAGTACTTGTCATACAGAGTTAGCTCGGAGCCGCTCATCATTTGGCTTACTTTCTCAGCATGCTTTTGAGTAATGTCGCGAGGTTCTGCAGCGTTGCCGTATCTAGAAATAGCTGCTTCGATGATGCCGAGATTTTCGCGATCACTCTTAATCATTCCTTCGAGCCGCTCGCAAATCGTATTATCATCCGTCTGTGCTATTAACTTTTGCTCACTTTCCAACAGAACATTCTGAAAAAGCTTTAGATCAGCAAGCTTAGTCGCTATATTTGTTACATCAGCCATTGTTATTAACTCCAGACTAAAGGTTTTATTGGTTATGACAAGCAAACTCACTTTTTCCATATTCTCGTGAGGTTTGAGTAAGTCCGTCCCTCTTCAGAAAGATTTATGGGGGAACATATGAGAAAGCGACTATTCCTGATAGGTGACCATCGCATGGCTGCAAGTGTTTAGCATTTGCTTAATTTATGTTTTCTTTAATAAATTATTACGAGTAACGGAACTTTGCTGCTATGCGATACGGATGGCAACGGCTGCCATCCGTATCGCTTGACTTACCACAGACTGCGCCGTCAGCCCAAGAGAATCCAATACCCATGAATGAAATTCTCAAGCCGCTTTTGGGGGGAGAATTTCGTGCATCTTTTTCAAGTCTCTAATTTTGGACTTATAAGTGAATTTTTTTCGTTTAAATTTGGACATTTTAATATTGATAACAGGCCGATTGACAATAGGGAGAAAGTTCACGCACTAATCACAAAAACGAGAATCCTTGTAATAAGACCGCGCTTTTTGACAAGGGTTGCACGTTTAATGCAGGGTCAATTGACCGACAGTACAGTACTACTGCATGTACCAATAATATCTGAAATTTTTACACAACTTGACAGAGATAATTTACATGGCTGACCAGACGAGAGCAATTTCACTCGGAGCGTATAGGAGAAACTATTACATCCTATAGCCCTCAAACCCTGCAGCGAATTAATCAAATGACTCAGTACTTTATGAGTAAAGGAGCCGATTCTAATACTGCTCACAATCAAGCTCTCGAAAGTATCGCCGATACCGTCCGTCGCGAGGCCTATGTAATGGCATACAATGATTGCTTTTTCTTCATTGCCATAGCACTGCTAGTTTGTGGTATTGCCTTGCTTTTTACTAAAAAAGTAAGAGGAGGTGCTGCGGCAGGCGCTCATTGAGGAAAGGAGGCAATGCT
Source organism: uncultured Scytonema sp. (assembly GCA_937873135.1). GTDB lineage: Bacteria > Cyanobacteriota > Cyanobacteriia > Cyanobacteriales > Nostocaceae > Rhizonema. The sequence continues at coordinate 10,510 of CALMVQ010000021.1, forward strand.
CAGATTTTTCCGGTTCGTCAGGCGAGGCTGACAACCACTGCAATTAACCTACTGGATTAATTAGCTTAGGCACATGTATTTGGAAACCTGCGAGATATGCGCGTGTGCAATCCTAATTGTACGACGGAGTCAACCTGATCTCGGCGTGATTCCTTACAATACATGCTAAAAGACGGTACTAACCGTGTTAAACTTACGAGGTAATACACGGAAGATATGATGTTAAAACGGGATACTCAAGGGAAGTTCGTACTCAAAGACAACGATTATCGTCAAGTACATTCTTTAAGATTGACTGATGAAACGTGGAAGGCTTTGGGTGTTATTGCTGAATGCTTTGGGATGACCAGGGCTGATTATTTGTCAGAGGTTGTGAGAAACAATGCTCATCCGCGTATTACACGGAATGATGAGCCAGATCGTCAAGCCGAAACTACTGTTGTCAAAGTTGCAACCACGGTACCCTCCACGCCACTCACATTGGCAACACTTGAAACTTTACGTAACCAAGTAATGGTAGAATTAAAGTTAGGTAAGCAAGCTCCTGGCTATAAAGCAGCGCTGAAAGCCCTCAATCATTTTATGGCACTACTAACCAGTCAATATATACAAGAGTCCAAATTCGCCAATATCAGATCAGAGGAAAATAGTGGAAATAACTTCTGAGCGGATCGATGATATTCGGTACGAATGCAGCAGACATCCTTAGAAATTCAGAATTTATAAGAAGTCTATGATTCAAGGTATATTCACCTATAGCAATCTGTGGAGGAGTTCCGAACACCTCTCCTTTGTGCCCCTTCTCCTCCTTGTCTCCCTTGTCCTTCTTGTTCGGAAATTAAATAAGATTGCTACAAGTACATGACAAATGACTCAAAGTAATCTCGGCACAGGCTACAGTAACCGGATAAAAGACGACCGGACAGAGAATTTAGAACAAGCGATCGCATTTTATCAACAGTCTTTGGAGTTAGAAGAAAACATTGGCAATGTGCAAGGGCAAGCCGTTACTTTTCACCAACTTGCAATCTCCTGCTAGATGCGTAAATTGGCAACGGCAATCGTCATCATGAAAACTGGGGGATTGTCCGAATGAAAACAGCATCTACAAACCTCCAACTCCACTCTAGTTTCGCCTACTGTGTAAAATGAGTGTCGATACTCCAGATGATTTTCGCCTCTTCTGTAGTCCTAAGTACCAGCCTTTCATTGCAAAGATAGCAACTGCTGCTATGTCTTCGTGAATTTTATTGAATTTCAATCCAATCCATGTATTACACGGATTTAACGTGATTGTGAATCTTAATCACGTTGAAACCTTACATAGTCAGGCATTAATTCCTCTCACCCGCTCCTTGCAGGAGCGAACGTACAGTCTGTTGTTGGCGATGCCCTTGGCAACGGCGCACATCCGTATCGCATGCTTGGTTTCGCTAAGTAAAGAGCCTTAGCATTCTGACTGGAATAAAATGCAGAACCTTGGTTGCAGCCCTTTGGGCTGCAACCGCCTCAAAGAGTAACTTTGGGTACAACTCTAGTTGATAAAGGTTCTGCATTTTATTTTGTCTCCGTCCCTTAGCGACGGGTTCCATGCCGCCGAGGCAGAAGTTTTCTCACGGCTGTAAACACAGGTAAACTGTTTGCAAGTAGTGCAAATACCCCGCCAATGGCTGTATCAAAAGTGCGAGAGGTGACTACCGTCATCTCTGACAAACCTGCAAATGCGAGTAGAAACACTATATAGGACGTAATGCAAGCGGCGAAAGCACCATAGTTCACGCTCTGGAAAGTGTAACATAACCAAGTGAAAATGACCACGAGTAAGACAAGTTCTACAGATCCTGGACGTAATGTGGCGGCGATGAGTGTAGCTAAACCGGCCCCGACGAAGGTGCCCGCAATCCTTGCCAAGCTCTGCTTGAAGGTATGCTGCAAGTCCTGCTTCAGCACCAGAAGAGTTGTCATCGGCACCCAGTATGCATGGCTAAATCCCATTAAGCGGGACACACTGGTAGCAATTGTTAATGTGATGGCGATTTGCAACCCATATCGGCAAGTGGCCGAGTCCAGCGTCAGGTGCTGATGGAGAGTGTGCAGTGCGTTGTAGGCTCTTCCAGGTAACTCATACGCTTTCGCCGCATCGGAGCGAATATTTGGTAATCCTTCGATGCGCCAAAGCGATACAAAGACCAGAGTCTGCAATAAACCGCCAGCGAGTACGAGTAAGGCGCGGTCAGTTGCCTGACTAATGACTGGATAGGTACTGGCAACAAGCATGGCAATCACGCATTGCTGACAAATCCACGAAGTTCCAGAGCCAAGCGTTCCTAACAATCCGTAGCAAAACCCCCATAGCCCAGCAATCAGGGCGATGCTTATATTCGAGTGACCAGCAAGCGTACCGACGAATGTGGAAAGACACATACCGATGCTCGCAAATAGCATCGGAGCAATACGAGATTGGTGGACCCTCTTAAAAGAGCCGAATCCCGCCGTCATCGCACCACTAGCAGCAAACATTCCACCTATTGGGCGACCGATGGCAAGGCCAATTGCGAGCAGCAGTGCGATTGTGATCGTGCAGCGAAGAGCCGCCCGCGCGTCAAACTGCGACCATTCCAGCTTCAAGGTTTCTGCAATATTTTGCCGCATCGCTACCCCACCCACTTTTAATCGGTTTCATGTGAGATTGCTTGAGCCCAAACAATGTCAAAACCGCTTCGACTTTTGATGATAACCTAGTCTAAGTTACTCTGGCACGCGTTGGGTTAACTGCGCTGTTTGAGGAGAGACGCTATTACCCTTCAACGTAAAGATGATCAACATCATAAGTGCCGCAGTCGAGATCCAGCACTGTAGTTTTCGGACGGCTGCCAAAAGCTTGTAGCTGAATCTCGTTGGGTAGACAATAGTAAGATTAATTTATTACAAAGTCGCTACTGAACCACCATCTACCCTGTAGTTAGCACCAAGTACAAAGCTTGATTGTTCTGAACATAAAAAGGCAATTACAGCGGCAACTTCTTCTGCTTTACCGCGTCGGTGGAGTTCGAGTGATGGGCGATCTTCATCAAGAAAACTATCAATTGCCTCGTCAAAACTGACACCCATCTTTTGCGATCGCTTGGACATCATTGCATCCGTCATCGGAGTGGCGATAAAGGCAGGGGAAACCGAATTCACCAGCACGCCGTCCTTAATTAATTATCAATCACAAATTTCTTTGTTTTCATTTTTAGGACTTACGCATTGACAGGAAATAGCAAATATAGGGTATGGGTTTGCGACATTCAAACCTGATTTTTCGATAATCTTGAGCGCTTCGGCCTGCGGCGGGCTACGCCTACGCCACCCAGAAGAGCGGTAATTTTCACTCATTCTGGAACGACAAAATTACGTTATACACATGATGTACCTTTTGTACAGTGCGTAAATCCTAATTTCTTTACAGCATTATGAAGGTGAAAACCCACCAGTCAAAAGCAGAAAACCCAGATTTTTCTGCCTTTGACGTACTTCAGGGGTGGGATGAAACCGACTGGGGCTTTAGCCCTCTTCCCCATCGCTCAACTAATTCACTAGCACTAATACCCTGTTCTTGTGCAACTTCGTTGATGATATTCCAAGCTGTATCTGTCAGTTTAACGCCATGAGTTTTTTTAACTTCATCATAAAGTACTGGTATATTTCTTAATCTTTTTTGCCCCATATATCTTGATTATTCTAGTTCGGTCGTCTATACTAGATAATAGGTATTGCTGGGAGATGTGTCAATGCAAGTCAGCTACCAATACAAACTACGTCCTAACGACGCCCAATCTACTCAGATGGACGAGTGGCTAAATATGCTACTTAGCCTGTCATTAAGACGTTCAGAGGAGATATACTGGATTAAAAAATCGCAAAAATAAAAATGATTACCTTAGTCCAAAGTCCAGTAAGTTCCGATCCAGAAGTTATGGGCGGTACTCTGGTTTTCCGAAATACAAGAGTTCCAGCCCAATCACTTTTTGAGTATTTAGACGATGGCTATTCGCTCTTAGAGTTTTTGGACAATTTCCCATCTGTCAATCTGAAAGATGCAGAAAATTTTCTGAAACTTGCTCGTGAACATGTTGAACATGAGAATTATTCTGGATGAGAATTTACCAAAAGCTTTGAAACGTTATTTGTCAACTTATGAAGTAACTACCGTTCAGGAGCAGGGATGGGCTGGGATTAAGAATGGTGAACTAATAGCGAGGATTGATGAAGTGAATGATGTTTTTATTACATCAGACAAAAATTTAAAATACCAGCAAAACCTTACTGGACGAAAGATAGCTATTATTGAGCTTCCCACAAATAGATTAAAGCTATTGGAAACTATCACCGATAAAGTTTTGAGAGAAATTGAGAGCGTTTCGCTAGGAATGTACGTGCAAGTTTCTCTTTAGCCGTGCCGCATCGCTACCCCACCCTCTTTTAATCGGTTTCATGTGAGATTGCTTGAGTCCAAACAATGTCAAAACCGCTTCGACTCTAGATGATAACCTAGTACCGCAAGGCGAAAGTCACTCATTCAAAAGTCACTCATTCAAAAGTATTATGGAATGGGCTTTTTACGGATTTTAAATGGTTGCTCTATTTCCGCCGACTTGTACTAGTCTAAGTTACTCTGCTACGCGTTGGGTTAACTGCGCTGTTTGAGGAGAGACGCTATTACCCTTCAATGTAAAGATGATCAATATCATGGGTGCCGCAGTCGAGATCCAGCACTGTAGTTTTCGGACGGCTGCCAAAAGCTTGTAGCTGAATCTCGTTGGGTAGACAATAGTAAGATTAATTTATTACAAAGTCGCTACTGAACCACCATCTACCCTGTAGTTAGCACCAAGTACAAAGCTTGATTGTTCTGAACATAAAAAGGCAATTACAGCGGCAACTTCTTCTGCTTTACCGCGTCGGTGGAGTTCGAGTGATGGGCGATCTTCATCAAGAAAACTATCAATTGCCTCGTCAAAACTGACACCCATCTTTTGCGATCGCTTGGACATCATTGCATCCGTCATCGGAGTGGCGATAAAGGCAGGGGAAACCGAATTCACTAGCACGCCGTCCAATGCATAAGCTTTGGACAGGTTTTTGGCAAGGTTAAGCACACCAGCCTTGCAAGCGCAGTAAGGCATCTCTTCCGGGTAAGGCTGCACAGCGTCTTCTGAACTCACCAAAACCACTCGTCCCCAACCAACCTCACGCATCGGGGGAATTAAAGCCCGACAAATACGCACCGCTCCCATCAAATCTATGTCAATAGTTTGATACCATTCCTCGTCAGTAATTTCCAGGAACTCTTTGGTCGCTCCCGTAATTCCTGCCGCATGAACGAGGATATGAACTGTCCCAAAGCGCTCAAGAATTTGACGCTTAGCAGTTTCCACTTCCAAGGGCTTAGTTAAGTCTGCTTTAACTGCCAATACTTCTCCAAATTTACTAATTTCAAGAGCCGCTTGCTGAATCTGCTCGTTAGTGTTGTCAATCAGCGCAATCTTTGCCCCCTCTTGAGCAAGCAATTGGGCTGTAGCTTTACCGATACCAGAGTCTGCGCCAGTAATAACGGCAATTTTACCTTTAATACCAAGATCCATTTCTAACTTCTCCTAAATCAATCACGAATTTCTTTGTTTTCATTTCTTCACAAGTCCTTGAATATGATACTCTTAGATTTTCCAACTTTTATCTAACAACACTGGCTGGGGATCAATGTGGAAGCGTGGCGAAATGCTGTTATTGCAAAACGAAAACCTGTGCTTCGTACTCACCCATGTCAATCGTCAACTGGTTATCCTCCGCTTGAACATCGTAGTCTCTTGTCCACTCATGCCAATTTCCGTTTTCCGGAATATTAGGAATTTGGTAGCCCTTTAAATATTGCTCGGAGAAGTTAACAACAACAACAACCCGTGAACCTTGATCATTCCAGCGCTGATAAGCAAAGACTTTGCCATCGGGATTTTCATGGAAGAATTTAAGGTTGGAAGCACAGAGGGCTGGATTTTGTTTGCGTAGTGCAATCAAGCCTTTGTAATACTCCAATAAATTACGATTGCGGTCATTTTTTAACAAAGACCATTCCAGTTGTTGGTTCTTCTCGTCAGAATTGATGTCTGTGGAGTCACCAAACTCTTCACCCATCCAGATCATGGGAACTCCTAGTGCTGTCATCAAGAGAACCGCCCCCAACGAAGCTCGCTTAAAGGCAGCATCATCCAAAATACCTTGCTTGCCCAAGTTTATCAACAGGCGCTTTTGGTCGTGATTACACAGGTAATTAATCGCTTTAGTAATACCTTCAGGATAACCCTGATTCTGAGGTTCAAGCACCTGTTTGATCTGCTCTAAATCGAAGGTTTCGCCACAAATATGGGGCTCGATTGTATGGTAGAAATTGTCGTGCCAGCACGCATCCATCGGTCCGTTGGGACTTACTATATCGGGGTTTTCTGGAATATGTTCGCCTATGTTGTAGAAAGGCTTTGCTCCAGCTGTCTTAGTGGCTTCTTGGGCAATCCAGTTCAGAAAGTCTTTGTTATCGAGTTGCTTTAAGGCGTCGTAGCGAATGCCGTCGATGTGGTATTCCTGAATCCAAAACCGCACCACATCCCCCATAAAGTCCCTAGCAGGTATGGCGTCCCGCTTGTCATCATAGTGATTGTAATTAAATTCCGGTCCCCAGTAAAAAGGGTCATCTGAATGGTGGCGATCATGATAATACCAGTAATCGCGGTCAATTTGTAGCAGTGGACTTTCTTCTGATGAATGGTTATAAAGCTGATCCAGGATGACACGAATGCCTCTAGCATGGCATTCATCAATCAAACGCTTCAACTCTTCCGTTGAACCGTAGTTAGGCTGTGGGGCAAAGAAGTAGCTAGGAGTATAACCCCAGTTGTAATCTCCTGGAGACTCGTTTACAGGCATTAATTCAATTGCATTAATCCCCAATTCACACAAGTAATCCAGTTTTTCGATAACATTTTTGTACTGTCCCCGCTTGCCAGAATCATTCTCCCCATGAGAAAAATCTGAAATGAGGAGTTCGTAAATGACTAACTCATGATCGGCAGGCAACGGCTTGTCGTCGTGCCGCCAAACATAGGTATCGACAATTCGTTGACCTTCTTTAATCCGAATGACACCATTGATTGTATCTGAATCAATTTCAGTGACGTAGGGGTCATCAATTTCTACCCATTCATCCGGCTCATTCGACCAACTTTTGGACTGAACCCGAAATTTATATTGATAAACGCCATCTTCCATCTCAACTGAGGTACGGAAATAACCATTTTCATCTTTTTGCATCGGTATTTCTTTCCAATCAGAAAAAGATCCGATTAATGCTGCTGCTTTGTTATAAGGAGCTAATAACTTAAATTCAATTGAATTGGACATCAAGTTTTCCTGTAATTATTACTTATTAAAAGTTTAATGCTCAAAAATTTATTGATGACGATTAAACCATTGATGCTTCAATAAAATATATCATCAGATTCACAAAGCGCAAATCTATCTATTGGTCAGTAGCATATTAAGTGAAGTTAATATATATCAGTCCTAAATCATTGGTGAAAAATCAGATCCCCGACTTCTTAAAGAAGTCAGAGAGACTTTCATTTCATAACTCATATAAAATTGTTATATATGAAAATATATTTACGAATATATATTTTTTTACATATAGTAATTCTATTTAAGAATTATTACTCCCGCTGCGCTCTTATTTGAATCCAGATATAAAAAAAACCTCATAATCATAGGAAGCAAAGAAAAAAGATATAGGTAATCCTACATTCCTATTGGATAATACCGTAAACATAATGTGTAGCTTCATAAAGAAGTAATATATGAATATTCTGAGCAAGGCTACGATTAATTATAAAAAAAAAGGTATAAATCTATAGCTTCGTCTATAAATCCACTTACTTTCGCGCTGCCATATAAACCTACTTACAGTCGATATTTTGTCACAAATCACCTACTATGTATTTAATGTTTGCTCAGATATTAGGACAGGACAAAGGGCATTTATCGCTTTTTATCTAGTTCTTGAATCAAGATAAAAGATTGGAGTGACAATCCGCTTCTAACTATAGGAGTAAAAAATCCACTTATCTAAAGAGCTTAAAAAAATTCATACAAATTTCATTTTATAATTAAATATTTAAAGCATGAAGTCAGCACGCTGATTTCTGAAGTACTCCCGAACGACTATACATCAGTAAACCAAAAAGTTTTTCCCCAAAGAGCGATCGCTAATCACTATTCACACATACGGCGGTCGATTTATCTACTGGTAAGTGCCTAAGAGTGTGGGTAAACCACAATGTGAACCGTAGCGATTGTAGTTCCTCCAAGAGAGCGATTTTTTTGCGCCAACCTACTTAATTATGATCGCAGATGCTGTATCATCGCTGATAATGTAAGGTATAAAATTCTAGGGAAACACGTAATGCGATCGCCAGATCGACAACAACGACGCCAACAATTAATCCAGCAATACGTTCTATCGCGCCGAACGATGCTGGCGCTAATTGGTCTAGCTTGTGCCCCTGCTTTGGAAATGTGCCTAGGCAATAAATCTTACGCAAGAACACCCGACCTGCCTGCCAATCCGGATATTCCAACTTTACCTCAAAAAAACAACTCGGCAATCCAACTTGAGCGTCAAGAGCAGCTATCAGCAGTACGCCTCCAATATCAGCTTGCGTTTCGGCTACCGAACTCTGTCCGCGTGGCGACTTTACCCCTCCAAGAAGTTTTTGATCAGGGGTATAACAATAATCGAGCAATTTTGAACCAGAAAATCGCAGCAAATCAACAGGCTTTTCAAGAGAGTCCCAAGCCCTTTGTAACGCTAGAAGATTACGCAGATGTCTTTAAAGTCCTGCCTCTACCAGATATTGCCAAGACCTTTCAAAGCAACGATACATTCGCATTTCAAAGGCTTTCAGGTCCCAATCCAATGGAAATAACCAATGTTTTAGCACTTCCTTACAATCTTCTTGAAAAACTTGGGATAACCGATGAGATTTTTCAAACTGTTCTCTTATCTCAAAGGGGAAAGGCTAACGAGAGCGAAACCCTCAACAGTGCTATCCAAGAAGGTAGTCTGTTTGTCACTGATTATGCGCTACTCGATTCTACTCACGTAACTCTAAAATCCAATCGGTTTCTCACTGCCCCAATCGCGCTTTATTATGCTGATCGCAGTCGTAGTCATTCGCGCTTAATCCCTATTGCCATCCAACTAGGACAGGTGCCTAAAGAAAGTCTGCTTTGTACGCCTATGGATGGCGTAGACTGGACTCTAGCAAAGCTGATCGCTCAGATGGCTGATTTTAATGTCCATGAATTGGTACGTCATTTAGGTCAAACCCATCTTGCTCTAGAACCAATCGCATTAGCTACTGTACGCGAGCTAGCTGCTCGCCATCCCGTGAATGTGCTATTAAAGCCTCATTTTGAGTTCACAATGGCAATCAATGCTCTTGCCGATCAGGTACTGATTAATCCGGGGGGATATGTGGATATCATTCTCGGAAGCACTATTGAAAGCTCACTCAACCTGACAAATCTTGGGATCTCGGAGTTTTTCAACAACTTCAGCAACTTTGCTCTCCCGAACAATTTACGTCAGCGTGGTGTTGATGAGCGTTCTGTATTGCGAGATTTTCCTTATCGGGATGACGGGTTGCTGGTGTGGAATGCCTTACTCGACTATGTCAGTCAATATGTTGGGATTTACTACAGGTCAAACCGAGATGTCATTGAGGATTTTGAGCTACAAAATTGGCTACAAGTTTTACGGAAACCCGTTAGTGATGGTGGCTTTGGTGTCGTTTCCTTACCACCCCGCCTGACTAACCGCGACCAGTTGATTGACCTGCTGACACAAATTATTTTCACCGCAGGTCCACAACACTCAGCCATTGCTTGGATTCAATATCAGTTCTATCCTTACTTTCTTACATATGTGCAATACTTGCTGATCATTGAGGTGCGAAATCTTGGGTTTTAATCTCAGTTAACGAAAGGCTCATATATCAATTAGTGGCAAAGGGACGTAACGCGAGCGCTCTCGGGTTAGAACACAAGCAGCTTGTGCCGCAAGCGATCGCATCCGTCAATTAGTTCACGCTACAGTTTCAGCATAGCCTTGCAAGTTCTCAGGCTCAAATTGACGCAAAATGCGAGTTGCCCGAGTGGTGAGTTCGTCAGTTCCTTTAACGACAATGAGGTACTTGCCTTCATTAAGACGGTTACGGTAAGGTAAAGCGTCTCCACTACCCACGGTTAAACCGACTCCACCACCAACAAAGTATGCACCCAAAGCAGCAGCGGCGGCTCCCAAGAGTCCACCAATGATATGATTGCCAAATCGGCCTATTGGAAATATATCAATACCTGTCAATAAGTTAAAAGCGAAACCGGCGACAAAACCAAAGGGAAGAAGCCAGGATGACAGGCGGGATATCCCTTTCTTCGCTTGCTTATTGGGATCAATCAACCCGAACTCATCAGCACTCTTGTACCCCCTCCCCAAAATATCAATTTGCTTGGTGGGTAAACCGTCTTTCTCTAAGGCAGAGTAAGCTTCTTCTGCCTGTATGCGATCTGGTAGAACTGCAACAAGATAATTCATAGCGTTATATTCGGTTCGTAATATTTTAGTCAACTGTGACAAGTGAATAAAATAGCTGTCTAACCATAAAACTTAAGCATAATAGCAGGAATAAACTTCAACCCTAGGATTGAAATAAAGCTCAAGTAAATTCTTTGTGTAAAGTCTCTGTAATCACAGATACATGGAATCAATGTTTTTCCTATTTTTTTATATATAGCAATCCTCAGCTTCCTTTGTGAACATCGCGCAGGCTCAGATTCCCGACTAGTTTTACACAGTTGAGAATCTTGTTGTTCACGAAAGATTTAGAACTGCGATAGATAGCAATTTTAACGGCTTTATCCTTTTAAGAAAGCGATTGCTCCGTCGGCTCCATCAGAAAACTATTTGCTTGCAGAATTTGGTACAGATTAACATCTTCTTCTACCAAACAAGCATGACCACTGTGGGGTAAAGTCACTACTTGAGTATGAGGAAAAATTTTAGCTAAGCGTTCAGCTTCTGCTTCTGAAGGTAAAAGTCGGTCACCCTTACTACCAATTAGCAAGACAGGTTGAGTGACTTGAGAGAGTTTTTGCTCATCAATTGTAAACTCTCTTAAAAGAGACAGACGTTGATTAGCAGTTTTTTTCGGTGCTGAACTCACTCCTTCTAACAAAGCTTGTCTACCTGCAGGTGTAAGTCGATTTAAATGAGCCAGAAAAGGCAAAGCTGCAAAGGAGGAAATTTTATAAAAAAAGTTTGGTGTCCACGGAAACAAAATTGATCCCAATTTGAGCCAAGGTACCCGATGGAATGAAGACGCCGAATTCACTAAAATCACCCGAGCAAATAGTTGCGGAAATTTCTGTAACACGAGCAGTGCTATACAACCACCGAAAGATTCGCCACATAAATAAACAGATGATCGAGGGATCTTTTCTAATTCTGCTTGAGTTAAAGCTATGACGTTATCTACCAAGTGATCCCAACTCGTGAGATCGTCAGGTGGAATCACGAAGCAGCGCACATCAAAAGCAGCTTCTAAACCTACTGTTTGAATTTTTATCAAGTCTGCGCCAGTCTCATCCATTCCCGGTAGAAATACAAACAGGGGATAGTTGGGATTGGATGCTAGAGGAGTTATAAAATAAGGATTGCTGAGAATAGACATCTTTGATGATTAGATGTTAAGCACAAATTTGTAGCGTTTTTTTCGGCGTTGCGGTTTAGCGCTAAAGCGCAACTACAAGCCTTAAAGCAGGAATTAAAAATTGTGTGAGTGTAAAGGCATCTACACCCAATTCTGTGCGTTCGGAGGCGGCTGTGACTCCGGCGTGACTGTGCCACCACACAGCACTTTGAATGACTGATTCAACAGGAGTTTTTTTCAAAACTGCTTGGGCAACAAGTCCCCCGGCTAAACCTGTTAACACATCTCCGCTACCACCTCTTGCTAAGGCTGGAGTACTTTCAGGATTGATCCAAACACTCCCTTGGGAATTTGCGATCGCACTTCTTGCTCCTTTTAAAACAATCACCGCCCCAGATTGTTCTGCTGCTTTGCGAATTGCGACAATGCGATCCGGCTCAGAAGCTAATTCACCGAAAAGACGCTTAAATTCTCCTGCATGAGGAGTGAGGACTGTAGGAGCTTGGCGTTTTGATAAAGTTGGAATGGTTCCTAAATGTGCTAGGACGTTCAAGCCATCAGCATCTAAGACTAACGGGCGATCGCTTGCAATCACTTGCTCTATAACATATTTTGCATCCATTGTCAAGCCCGGTCCGCAAGCGATCGCGTCGAATTTGTCGAGTTCCGTTCCCTCTGGGAGTCGGGCGATCGCACCTGTTTCCGTCTCTGGACAACTCAGGATCAGTGCTTCTGGCAAGTGTCCTGACATGATCATCTGGAGTGATTCCGGTACAGCTATATACTGCATACCGACACCCGTCGCCCGAGCCCCCATTGCTGTCAAAATTGCCCCCCCACTATAAAGATGGGAACCGCAGATTAACAGCACAGAACCCATTTTGTATTTGTAAGTAGACAGTGGACGCGGTAAGGGAAGATGGGCAAGTGCAGATTTTGTCGTTAATCGCTGAATCCTTGGTTCTTTTAAAACAGCTCGCACATCAGCAATCTGTAGATCAATATCAATAAGTTCAGTTGTACCCATAAACTCTAATGCTTGATCTTGCAAAAAAGCTAATTTCCACAATCCTATGCAGAAGGTGTGTTTGGCACGAATAGCCGTTCCCAGCACTGCTCCTGTATCGGTATGTACACCGGAAGGAATATCGATACTTAGAACTGGTTGTGACCATTGATTGATTTGGTCGATAGCATCGGCCAGCGAATTTTCTAGCGATCGCTCCTGTCCATAACCAAATAATCCGTCAATCAGCAGATGACAATCCTTCAAAGCTTCGACTGATTCAGAAAATGCCATCCCCAGGCTTTCAACATAACGAGCATGAGTCGCAGTCAGTTCCTTAGATTTCGCTAAAGGGCGGTAAATAAGAATAAAGTAACCCTGGAAATAAAGCTCGCGGGCAATTACTAATGCATCGCCACCATTGTGTCCTGGTCCCACAATAATACCAACTTTTGGGAAATCCTCACAAGTATAAAGTTCCCGAATTCGTTGTGCAATCAAGCACCCCACTTTTTCCATCAAAGCCGCAACTGGCATCCCTGCATCAAACACGCGTGCCTCTATATCGGCCATTTGTTTGGCAGTCACAACGACTTGATTAATTTCCTCGACTCTATCTGTAACTTGTAACATTTTTACTCCCTCTTCCCGAACCTGCTTCCTCAACTCGTCTGCATTTGCCCACCCTGAGGTTTTGACAGCGCCTGTAGTTCTTCCCAAGAATAGTGTTTGAGCAGTTCGACAGCTTTGTTATTAGCTCCTGATCCCAAACTAGCTGTGGGGTGAACGACATTGATCGCTTCAGAGGCTTTCTCACCTAAAGTATTACCAGCAATGCCTCCGGCGATCGCTCCTGCAACTCCACCAAGCGCAGCACCCATTTTACCACCAAGCGATCAACCAAGTGCCGCTCCTGCCACTACACCTCCTAAAGCACCCAAACCCGTAGCAAGGGGATGAGAATCTGCGGTTTCTGATGTGGGATCTTGAGGTTCGTGATGTGGTTTAATTTGTTCAAAGTCGTTTGTCATCGTATTGGTCCATTGTTAATGGTTCATTGTAATTGGCAATCATCTCATTTCAAGCGTTCAGCCAAATGATCCCCGATGCGTAACGCGTTCGCGATGATTGTCAGCGTTGGGTTGACTCCGGAATTTGAGGGGAAGAAGCTACCATCGACGACGTAGAGGTTATCAACATCGTGTGTGCGGCAGTTGAGATCAAGCACTGAGGTTCTGGGATAGCTGCCAAAGCGACAAGTTCCACATTGGTGTCCTACGCCTTGTATGGGGACGTTATTGTGCGGATAAATGCTAAAGGGGATGACATGCATTATATTTCGCGAGATGGATTTTAGCACTGATGTCCAACGGTAAACCAAGCGCTCGGCAGCTTCGGTGTTATTCAAAGTATAGTCTAAGTGTAACTTGTCCCCGACAATACGAACGCGATTATTCGGGCTGGGCAAGTCTTCGGTTTGCAACCACCACCCCACAGATCACTCAGCAATTTGATGGAGTCCAAAGCCTGGAACCAGTTTTGCGAATGGTGCTAACAATGGAGGCGCTTCTGAGGGGATAATATCTGCAACCACATTGCCGCTATTTTGCACCATACCCATTGGGTAGGGAAAATCTAATTCACCCCAGTAAAAATCATTCACAGCGATCGCATGTTTGAAACTTCGCCCGATTCGGTTCGCTATGGAGTGACAACAGTGCGATCGCCTGATGCTTCATATAATTGCGCCCGACTTGAAGAGCGTTGGGGTTCTCCCCGTTATAGCGACTGGCGGTGTAGACGGTTGAGTAAGGATTATAAGCATTTACCTTAAACTTCAGAAACTTTTATCTATGTTGCAATGATTCGCATCATGGTCAGGCGATTGGCAAAAATTTTAACTCGCTTTGACTTTTAAAACATCCTCTAACAAAATAAATTTGATAATCGCAATTTCATTTGTGAGAAGACTATCATCTGTAGTAATTTCTCACCGCTGTAAAATTTGCTGATCTTGATATAACCGCTAAACTCTTACCCATTTCAACACCTTAGGGTCTTTATTGTAGCGGTAGGTAAAGCCGTCCTTGCCAGTAATAGACTTACCTTGGCTTGCTCTGCTTCTAATGTTAGCAAGTGAATAGTGTGTTAATATCTGTATTTGTTTATGAGAAAACCCTTCAATTGTACCTGTTACTATCCCTATTTCGGGTTGACTTTGGGATTCATTATTAGGAAAATCATCTATTGTGATTTGAGCATTGCCAGAGGGAATAGTGACAATTTCTTTTGCTTTTAGCAATTGATAATCCTGTACAGTCACAAGTTGCCAACTAGAATCTTGTGAAAGTTCCAGAACCCATTGATGATAATTAAATAGACTTTCCCGATGTCCCACACTGATAAACGTTGTTTTCGTTGATTGTAACTTTTGATATAAATTCCCTTCATTTTCCAAATCTAAAGCACTCGTTGCTTCATCTAATATAGTAAAGCTAGGAGAAGTAACTAATAGTCGTGCGAAAGCCAGGCGTTGTTGTTCACCCAAAGATAATATGTTCTCCCAAGGAACTTCTGTATCAAAACCATCAACTCGACTTAGTAAGTTTTGCAGGTTGACTTGTTGCAAAACTTCTTTAAGTTCTGTCTCGGTCATTTGACGATTCGTAGTAGGATAGAGTAACTGTTCGCGCAAAGTTCCTAAGATTATATAAGGACGTTGGGGTAAAAATAAGACGGATTCTAGCGGCGGTCGTATCAGACGACCAGTACCTGCGTTCCACAAACCAGCAATCGCTCGTAGGAGAGAACTTTTGCCTCGACCACTTGGCCCAACAATTAGTAAACCCTCTCCAGGTTGAACTGACAGTGATAAATCTTCAACGATTACTTGTTCATAATTAGGCGTTTGTAAAGTTACATTCTCAAATGCAAAGTGATTTTCTTCTATTGTTTTAATAGTACTAACGTTCTCTGGTTGTTTAGTAACAGCTTCTAAGGCATTTGAAAACTCAGCTAAACGTTCAGCATAACTGGAAAATCGTCCGGAAGTTCCAAATTCATTGATTAATTCTGCTAGAGCATTAGCAAATAGATTGCAGGCTATAGCCGCTTGAGTAACTTCTCCGAACTCCATTTCGCCTTTTAGCTCTAATGGTCCAAGTACTATAAATGGAAATATTTGGATAGCCGCCTGATATCCCCTCTTAAAAAGGTCTTGATTTCTCTCCCAATTTATCTTACTATGAGCATTTTTTAGCAGGTGACTAAATTTTCGGTGAATGATATTTAATTCTTGGTTTTCTCCCTGGAAAAAGGCTATAGACTCAGCGTGATTGCGAACATGAGTCAGGCAATAAGTATAATCTGCTTTAGATTCGAGTTCATCTTGATTAATCTTAATCAATTCTTGATTTAAGTAAATAGCAATTAAATTGCCTATGATAGTATAAGTAATTAAAATTACTGCAACTTGCTGAGAAATTGACCAAAGAACTATTAAAAAAGCTGTCATTTCTAGTACTTTCTCAAGGAAAGTAGCTGAAAAACTGAGAGCATTGCTGGCAAGCGGTTCTATTTCTTGTGATAGACGTTGATCTGGATTATCTACATCAGACTTGAAATTGATTTTATAATAGGCTCGATTACTTAAATATTTTGATAAAATTTGATTATTTAGCCATTGGTACCAATCAAGAGCAATTTGCTTTCTGAGAAATTTAGAAAATCCTATCAATAGCGTTACTAAGATCAGGGCAACGCCGTAAATGGCTAACATTTTAATAAACTTATCTAGATCTTTCTCTCCAATAATAATATCAAGCAAATAGCGATTAACGAAGCTATTAAAAACAGTTGCACCTACAAGTGCAATTATTAATAAGATCAACAAAAAGAGCATTCCCCATGCACGAATCACGTCTGAAAATGCTCTTCCCTCTGGCTTTGTAGGATACCAGTAAGGACTCGCGATCGCTTTTACATTCTCCCAAAATTGAGTAAAAGCTGAAGAAGTATTTGTTAAAGGTTGATTGCGAAAAACTTGGGTTTGCATATTCTGAAAATAAACCTGAAATCTTTTGTAACTAAATCTAGTCTTTATTTAAGTATTAATTATTACTCAGTAACTTTCATCCTAAACTATCTTTACACTTATGAAATTCCTCATCCCTTATAATATCAAATCCCTTAGCATCGGAGTAATTAACACGGAGTTAGAAGTCACCAATGATACTAAATAATAGCTTTAATTAAAGACTGCCGTTATAAAAAGATAAAAAGAGCTTTGATATAAAACCTCTTATAAATCCTTGTGATTTGAATCATAATTTGGGTAACGCAATAATCAGGGTTTTAGGCTCCTTAGCGGACAAGTTATGCTTTCCGCTCCGGACAAATTATCCTTCGGGTGACAATTCATATAAGGTATATTCTCATTTTCACAAAGGATTTAGCCAAGCTTCGTACGCTAGAATCGTATCCGTAACAGTAAGCGAGCGCTCACCCTGACTGTAATGAAGTACGCAAAGATACAAGTGGGAAACATCATTATCTTGTGCCATTTTTTTGATTTTTTCTACTTGTTCTTCAGTCGCCTGTTCGTTTTCAACATATCTGTCTACAAACTCACTAAATTTGATTGAAATCGGATTCACCTTGATTTTTGTCTCCCCCTTTAAGTACTTCTGAGCCATATCTATCAGCATGAATGGTTCTTGGGCATTTCCTGGAGCAAAGGTAACAATCTGCCCATGACCTGCTGCTGTCAAATGATCATCGAGTTCTTTGAGTATAGCTTCTACAAAATCAAGTCCCCAGATGCCAGCAGCAGAATGCAGATAGTGGGTCATTCCCTGTGGTGTCGGCTCGAAAGGCGGATTAGAGATCATATAATCAAAGTGATAGCCACGTACTGGTTTCCAGATGTCGCTCACATCACCATCCCTAATTTCGATCTTGCCTTCTAGACCGTTAGTGAGAATGTTGAAGCCAGCATAGTTCTTCGCGCGGGGATTTATTTCAAGAGCAGTAACATAAATTGCTCCTGCTCTAAGTGCACCAATAGACAACACGCCCGATCCAAGACCGATTTCCAGCACCCGTGCATCAGTAATCTTTTCCTCTATAATTTCATCGAGAAAAAACTGCTGCTCAGGATGTAAAGGAAAGACTTGATCTGGCTGTTGGTAGCTGACTAGGTCGGTAGCAACTGTATATTCTCCTGTGAGCTTTGAAGAAATGATGCTAATGCGTTGATTACAAAAATTTGGTCTGGTTAATTCGTTTATCATCGTAGTACTTATTTCAATTTTTACGTTCTATAACAAAATCTTGCATGATCAAGGCATCAATCGCCGTGCGTTTAAAGGTTGAAATGGCATCCCTAGGCGAGCAGACTATAGGCTCACTATCATTAAACGATGTATTAAGGATTACAGGAACCCCTGTGCGCTGTTCAAATCTTTCTATTAATCGGTAGTAACTGGGGTTAAGTTGTTTTTCTACTAGTTGTACTCTTGCAGTTCCATCGACGTGAACGACGGCAGGAATTTTTTCTATTTTTTCAGGTCGTACCGGACAAGTAAATAGCATATACTTTAGACTTTCACTCTTGCGACCAATTTCAAACCATTTTTCGGCTTTTTCAGCTAAAACGCTAGGGCCAAAAGGTCGGAAATCTTCTCGGTGCTTTACCTTTTGGTTGAGTAATTCCCGAGTAGTAGCGTAGCGCGGATCGGCTAACAAAGAACGATTACCGAGAGCGCGAGGACCAAATTCCATACGGTCTTGGAACCAGCCAACGACCTTACCATCTGCTACCATATCAGCCGCTTCGATCGCACTATCTATTGAGCGTCTGGTAGTTAAACCAGATTCTTCAATTGCCAACAGGATTTCCTCAGTGGTAAACTTCGGTCCTGTATGCGGGGTGAGTTGCGGAGTATGAACTTTTTGTTGATTGCCGTGCGTATGATAAGCGTAAAGAGCCGCACCTACTGCGGTTCCGGCATCGTGCGGAGCTGTTGGAATAAAGATATTTTTGAATGGTCCTTTTTCTTTAATTAACCAGTTAGTAACGCAGTTGAGCGCTACTCCTCCCGAATAGCAAAAATTATTCGATGGACAGAGGCGGTAAAGGTTTTCGACTAAGTGAAGCACAGCTTGATCAGTAAATGCTTGTAAAGAAGCTGCAATGTCTTTGTGATGCTGTTCTATCGGTTCATTTTTCTTTCTACTTTTACCTAGTAGTGCTTCTAATAGTTCAAATTCGCTAACGCGAAAGCGAAGAACCTCTTTTTCTAAGGTAAAGTCTTTATCTGTTATCCGTGCAAAGTGAGAAAATACTGCTTGCATGGTTTCGCTTTGCCCATAAGCTGCTAGTCCCATGACTTTGCAAGCATCGTATTCCGAAAAACCGAGGAATTGAGCCAGTTTTTCCCACAAAAAACCTAAAGAATGAGGATATTGGATTTCATGTAATACACCGAGCCTATTCTCATTACCATAGGCCATAATCGAAGAGGCATTTTCGCCAATACCATCAATGACTAAAATTGCTGCTTCTTTTAATCCAGAAGGGAAAAACGCGGAGGCTGCATGGGCTAAATGATGGGGAACCCAGACGAGTTTTTCTGCTGCTTTATCACCCAAAGCTTGGTTTAAAGAGAGTTTGACTTTTTCCAAATCTAAAAGGAATGTTTTTTCCCCTTCTTTACTCCCCCAATCTCCTGGAATACTAATTGGGTCAATTTCAAAACTTTTCTCGCGAAGCTTAGGGTCAAAAGAAAATGCAATTAAATCGATATCTTCAAGATCTAAATTGGCATCTCTTAGACAAAAATTAATGGATTGGATTGGGAGAATGTGAGGATTATCAATGTATGCGTTTTTGCCATGTTTATAGCGATTAAATCTTTCCTCTTCAACTGCTGATACGATTCGACCATCAACAACACAAGATGCCGCTGATTCATGATAAACCGAGTTGATACCTAAAACAATCATATGTAGTTTCTTAAGTAAGTGTTTGTAAGGAATGCTGTGCCTCCTGAATGCAAGCTCTCAACTGTTCGGCCAAAACCTGGACGTGGGGTTGAGTCATCATCGTAATATGGTTGCCAGGGACAAAATGGATATTTACAGGTTCGGCAGAAAACTCGCCCCAGCCCCAGACCACATCCTGTAAAATCTCAGAAGGTAACTCACTAGCAGAGTCTTCAACAGAAGCCTCGCTGGAGCGCAAGAGAGCAATTCGGGTTGGATAGACCTGTTGTGGTGGCACATAATCAACGAGATGGTTAGCTTTGAAAACTTGTACTAAATGATTAAGCTGCGTGGTTTCAGCGTCAGGAGGCAGGATATTAACCATTTGGAAATGCTGCAGAACGTATTTCAGTTGCTCCTTTGGAGCTAAACATTGGAGAGTCTCGTAAGAAATATCCAAGTTCTTTGCAAATGCAAGTTCTAGTGCTTTGGCAAACTCAGTCAGCCATTTAGTATCATCCCAATCAACACCTATGTGCTTTTTCTGATAAATCGGTGCTTTAGTATCAAGAATGGCAACTAAAGCAACCACATACCCCTGATGAAGTAACTGTTGCGCCATTTCAAAAGCTACTTTACCTCCAAAAGAATGTCCTCCTAAAAAATACGGGCCTTGGGGCTGAACAGCCTGTATTGCTTGAATATAGTGGGCAGCTAGATCTTCAACTCGGGTGATTGGCTGCAATCCTCCATCCAAATCATTTGCTTGGAAACTGTAGAACGGTTGGTCTGGGCCTAGATAACGGGCTAAGTTATACAAGTAGAAAGGATAGCCACCAGCTCCTGGAAGACAGAAGAAAGGCAAGTTAGAACCGTTTGGCTGAATTGCTACCAAGGGAGAGCAACTTGAAATAACCGAATCTCGTTGTAGGATAGTCGCTAACTGTTCAATAGTTGGATTTTGGAAGAGGGTGACTAAAGGAATATCTTTAAGTAGCTGTTGTTTAATTCGAGCTATCAAATAAGTAGCTAAAAGGGAATGACCACCAAGGTCAAAAAAGTTATCTTGTACTCCTACCTTGTCAACCTTGAGAATATTTGACCAAATTTGCGTTAATTCCACTTCTAAATTGTTACGGGGTGCAACAAATGTGTCCGAATCACTACTCTGGGAAGGTGTTCTCAATGCGCGGTGGTCTACCTTACCGTTGGGTGTGAGGGGCAGGGTTTCCAGCATCACAAAAGCATTGGGCACCATATACCCAGGTAGTTGATCAAAGAGGAACTGACGCAGCTGAGTGATTGTGGGTGTATGCTGTTGCGGCACCACGTAAGCGACTAAGCGTTTATCCCCGGTCGTGTCTTCCTTGGCGATCACACAAGATGCCTGCACATCGCCATGTTGGCTGAGTACTGCTTCTATTTCTCCCAACTCAATGCGGAAGCCCCGCACCTTCACTTGATTATCAATGCGTCCTAAGTACTCAATGTTACCATCACTTAAGTAACGTGCTTTATCCCCAGTTTTATAAAGGCGGGAACCAGGGTCGGTACTAAAGGGGTTAGGGATGAATTTCTCTTTGCTTAACTCTGACCGATTGAGGTAGCCTCGTGCTAGTCCCGCACCGCCGATGTGCAACTCTCCTGGTATACCTACGGGGACTGGCTGTAGATATTGGTCAAGGATGTAGATAAGCGTGTTAGAGATCGGGCGACCGATGGTCGGTGAGTCACTCGTCCCTTTTTTTATCAAGGCAAATGTAGAGTAAGTGGTGTCTTCTGAAGGACCATAGAGATTGAAGACACGCTGGATTGTACTCTGCTGATATATTTGCTGCACAAGTTGATTTTGGAGAGATTCTCCAGCTAAATTAACTGTGCATACTTGCTCAGGTAAATTATTCTCTCGAATTAACTCAGCGATCACAGAAGGAACTGTATTAATCAGAGTGACTTGGTTAGCAGTAGTCATGTTGGATAAATGTAAAGCATTTTTCGCTAAAATGACTTTTCCTCCCAAGCTTAGAGGAACAAACAACTCAAAAACCGAGAGGTCAAAACAGATAGAGGTAGAAGCTAAGACACCAGCAAGTTCTAAGGGTGTAAAAACGGATTGCGCCCAACTTACTAAAGCAACTGGACTTCGATGCTCTATGGCTACTGCCTTTGGTCTACCTGTAGAGCCAGAGGTATAGAGTACGTAGGCTAGGTTTGATGACTTTACCTCGCAGGCGTGGAGAATTTCGTTTACTGGGGCAAACTTCTGCGAGTCAGTATCCAAATAGACAAGGTGGACTTTCTGTTCAGGTAGTCTATCAAGCAGTTGTTTTTGGGTTAACAGCACTTTCACTTGAGCATCTTCCAACATGAAAGTCAAACGTTCTTGAGGATACTCTGGATCGAGAGGTACGTAAGCCCCACCCGCCTTGAGAATGCCAAGTAGTCCCACCACCATTTCTATTGATCGCTCTATACAAATGCCGACCAGCACATCGGCGGACACTCCCACTGAGCGCAAGTAATACGCCAACTGATTAGCCCGACTGTTCAACTGGTGGTAAGTAAGTTGTTGATTTTCATACATCAGTGCTACCGCATCTGGAGTACGCTCCACCTGTGCCTCAAACAAGGAGTGGATACACTTTTCTTGGGGATAATCAGTTTGAGTTTGATTCCACTCCACCAATAACTGCTGTTGCTCAACGGACGTCAACAAGGGCAATTGTGCTAGATGCTGCTGTGGGTTTGCAACAATTGCCTCAAGCAATGTCACAAAATGCTCTGCCATCCGCTCGATAGTGCGTTTATCAAACAAGTCAGTATTGTACTCCCATACACCCGCCAGTCCGGTCGATGTGTTTTCTATTGACAAGGTAATATCAAATTTTGCAGTTGTCCTTTCTCCTACCAATGGACTGACACTTAACCCAGCAAGCTCTACTTCAGACATGGGAGTATTTTGCAAGACAAACATCACCTGAAACAGAGGTGTATGGCTTAAGTTCCGTTCTGGCTGCAATGCTTCTACCAGCATTTCAAACGGCAAGTCCTGATGAGCATAGGCTAAGAGTGCCATTTCCCGAACTCGCACCAGTAATTCTGAGAAACTGGGATCGCCTGAGACATCAGTACGCAAAACTAAAGTGTTGACAAAAAAGCCAATTAACCCTTCTATTTCACTGCGATTACGGTTTGCAATTGGTGTCCCCACCAAAATATCTTCTATACCTGTGTAGCGGTAAAGTAATGTATCAAACGCTGCCAACAGCGTCATGAACAACGTGACTCCTTGTTGCTGACTCAATTGTGTCAGCCCATTAGTTAGCTCAACTGAGAGTGCAAACTGTTGAGATGATCCGTTGAATGTTTGCACTGCTCTTCGAGGTCGGTCTGTGGG
Source organism: uncultured Scytonema sp. (assembly GCA_937873135.1). Lineage (GTDB taxonomy): Bacteria > Cyanobacteriota > Cyanobacteriia > Cyanobacteriales > Nostocaceae > Rhizonema. The sequence continues at coordinate 33,695 of CALMVQ010000021.1, forward strand.
CAGGGACAACAAAGCGGGTGTGTTTGCCAGTTGTTTTTGCCAGTAACTCAATTGGGTTTGCAGTACTTCCCCTTGCAACCAGTGTCTTTGCCAGATGGCGAAATCTGCATACTGAATCGGCAATGGTGTTAAAGGTGTTCGCGTAGCGTCTCGTAGAGAAGGCAGACCTTGAGAATAAGCATTGTATAGGGCTGCCAATTCCTGAACAAATACACCTATTGACCAACCATCACTGACAATGTGATGCATACACACAAATAATCTGTGTTCTGTCTCGGACAACACTACTAATTTTGCTCTGACTAATGCTTGATTTGCTAGATCAAAAGGTTCAATAGCTTGTTGTTGCGCTAATTGCTGTGTTACAATTTCTTGCTCGGTTGTTGGCAGATGCTTCAAGTTAACTACTGATACTGTCCAATTCGTTGCCGTTTGAATGATTTGAGTTGGTTGTCCTTCAACTATGATGAAGTTGGTGCGTAAGACTTCGTGGCGAGCAATAATTTCAATTAAGCTTTGTTCTAAAGCTGGGACTTGGAGAGTTCCTTGCAGTCGCAAAGCCATAGGAATATTGTAGAAGGCACTGTTTGGCTCTAACTGGTCTAAAAACCACAGCCGAGTTTGGGCAAATGACAGTGGTAGTTGTGCATTCTTTGGCCTTGGTAAAACGGGTGGTGCAGAAAGTTCTAAGTTTTGTTGCTGAGAGTACTGAATCTCTTTTGCCAATTCGGCAACTGTTGCGGCTGCAAATAGGCTCCGCAATGGTAGTTCCACTTTCAAGTTGTTGCGGATGCGGGAGATAAGTTGGGTTGCTAGTAGCGAGTGTCCCCCAAGTTCAAAAAAGTTATCATGTATGCCTACAAGTTCTAGTTTTAGGACATCAGCCCAAATTAGTGCTAGTATTTCTTCGATTGGGCTACGTGGAGCTACATATTTTTCTGATAGTTCCTGAGCTAAATCAGGGTTCGTCAGGGCACGACGGTCTATCTTGCCGTTGGGTGTTAGTGGCAAGCTTTCTAGGAATACAAAACTTAAAGGTACCATGTACTGTGGTAGCTTAGTGGAGAGAAAGCGCCGGATCTCACTAATGGTGGGTGCTGAGTTCTGATTCAAGATCACGTAAGCCACTAAGCGTTGATCGCCAAGAACATCTTCACAGGCCATGACTACAGTCTGATGTACAGATGGGTGTTGTGCTAATACTGTCTCAATTTCCCCAAGCTCAATGCGTATCCCACGGATCTTGACTTGATGATCTTGGCGACCGAGAATTTCTAGAGAGCCATCTGGACGATAGCGACCGCGATCGCCTGTATAGTACAGTAAATCCTGGTCGTCATTTTGAAAGGGGTTTTTGACAAATCGAGAACGCTTTTCTTCTGGGGCGTTAATGTAGCCCAAACTGCGGAATGGTGTCCGCAAAACAATCTCACCCAGTTCACCAATGCCACACAGTTGGTGATTTTGGTTGAAAACTAATGCTTGAGTTTCAGGAAGTGGCCATCCCACTGGCTGTACCCCAACTGTAGGCTCGCTAGGTACTTGGTAATAACACTTTGCCAAAGTTGTCTCTGTCGGACCATAGAGATTGACAATTTCACCTGCTTGTGGGAAAGCATTCCGCCACTGTCGTACAAGTGTTTGCTTAAGAGGTTCTCCGGCCAAGAATAACCAGCGTAAATTACTTAGAGAGACTTCTGAAGGTATATTAGCTAACCATGATTGCGCCAAGCAAGGAACTGTGTGAAGAACAGAAATCTGCTCGCGTTCCAAGTAACGCAGAATTTTTGTCGGTTCTAAGTTCTCTCCTTCTGCAGGCAAACACAAGGTTGCACCACTGGTCAAAGGTAAGAAGATATCTCTAAGGACGACATCAAAGGAAAGTCCTGTCAATTGGGCAATGCGGTCAAGTTGCCCAATTCCAAATGTCTGACGCTGCCAGTTGATAAAATGCGCCATTCCTTTGTGGCACCCCAGAACTCCTTTAGGAACGCCAGTAGTACCAGAAGTAAAGAAAATATAGGCTGCATCATCAGCAGATATTTCGGGCAGGGGTATTGTACGACTGCTTTCCTTGAGAGAATTTATGGCTAATCCTGTGTCTGAATTTACACAGATGACAGCTAAAGGCTGCCATATCTTTCGGTCTTCTAAGTGCTGACTATCGATGTACAATATGTATTTGGCTTTAGCTTCCTGGAGCATCAGCTTTTGGCGTTCGCTGGGAAGTTGGGGATCGAGGGTCAGCAACACTCCCCCACTTAAGAGGACGGCGATCGCACTGGCAATCAGCCCCAAGCTTTGTGTTCCATACACGGCTACGACATCTCCCCGCTCGATTCCGTGGCTCAACATCACCTGTGCTAAAGCTTGAGATATTTTGCCTAATTGCCCATAGCTCCAAGTGCAAGATTCTTGACACAATGCTGATCTTTCTGGGGTGCTGTTTACCCAAGAGGTAAACGTTGTTGTAACTAATTCGTATTGTGATTCTGGCAAAACTGTTCTTGGATCTGGCAGCAGAGAGCGGACTTCTGGTGTCACAAGAGAATAGGAAGCGATCGCACTATCCGGGGCAGCAACAATTTGACTTAGCAAATAATGGAATTGTTGCAGCATTTCCATTATTCGTTCCGAAGAAAATAGGTCAGTATTATAGATTAATTCCAGTTTTATTCCTTCTTCTCGTTCTGTAATATATAGGCTTAAGTCAAACTTGGAAGCTTCTTCGGTTGGAATTGATATAGGTTCTACAGATAATCCAGACAGTTCTAATTGATTGTCTCCCAAGTTAAGTAGATTAAACCACACTTGGAAAATGGGATGATAACTAAGATTTCGTTCTGGCTGCAATGCTTCCACTAACATTTCAAAAGGTAAATCTTGATGAGCATATGCTCCCAAGCACACTTCTCGCACCTGCGTTAGTAACTGCCTAAAACTGGGGTTATCTCCCAAGTAGGTATGCAACACAAGGCTATTGACAAAAAAACCAATTAGTCCTTCAGTCTCTGCACGGTTGCGATTGGCAATCGGTGTCCCTACACAAATATCATCTTGCCCACTATAGCGCCATAGCAATGTTTGGAATGCTGCTAACAGCGTCATAAACAAGGTAACACTTTCTTTTTGACTCAATTGTAAGAGTACAAGAGTTAGCTCTTCTGAGAGTACAAACTCTTGAGTTGCGCCTCGGAACGTTTGTACAGCAGATCTGGATCGGTCTGTAGGTAACGACAATAAAGCTGGTGCGTTCGCCAGTTTTTGTTGCCAGTAAGTCAGTTTGGTTTGCAGTACATCCCCTTGCAACCACCGTCTCTGCCAAACCGCAAAGTCAGCGTACTGGATAGGTAGTTTAGCTAGAGGGTAAGGTAATCCTTGAGTGAAAGCTTCATAGAGTTGAGATAACTCACGGACGAAGATGTTAGAAGACCAGCCATCATAGATGATGTGATGTATCTTCAACATGAATATAAACTCTTGTCCACCCAGTTGAATTAAGGTGAATTGTACTAAAGGTCCAACAGCCAAATCGAAGGGCTTGGAAGCTTCAGCACTCGCTATTTGTTGAATCTGGTCAATTTGCTTTTGAACTGACAACTCTTGCCAGTCTATGACTGGCAGAGTTAAAGTCGAAGGGGGGACAATAATCTGGACAGGTTTACCGTCTACCGTTGGAAAAATGGTTCTTAAGATCTCGTGACGTCGAATGATTTCACTGAGGCTCTTCTCCAATGCAGGTATATTTAGCGACCCGTTTAGCCGCAAAAGCAGTACCATGTTGCTAAGATGATTGTCGGGTAGCAATTGTTGCAAAAACCAGAGTTGCTGTTGAGCAAAAGATAGTGGCAGCTCGCCGTCTCTTGCCAAGGGTTGAATAGGCAAGTGATTATTAGAAGCTTTAACTTGCTTTGCCTGTTGTAATAAAAGAATAATTTCTGTTTTGCGTCCAGCTATTTCCTGACGCAGTATTGGATTTAACACACCTTCAGGTGCGTGGCAGCGCAAGCGTTCACCATCAGTCTCTAGGTTAATACTTAAGTTGCTCAGGTGACGAAGGAATTCGACGGTGCTGTTGGTCATTTTTAAAACTCCACTACTTCGCTACTGACTTCTGTAACTGGTAAATCTTTTACTGCCCAATCCATTACTTGCATGTAGGCGGCTATACCAGTCACTGTAGGAGACTCAAATATCACCTGTATAGGTAGGTCAAGTCCAAAAGCTGAGTTTACACGTGATATCACTTGGGTGGCTAGCAGAGAATGCCCACCTATTTCAAAGAAGTTGTCCTTGACTCCAATTCGTTCTAGTCCTAGGACTTCACTCCAGATTTGAGCCAGTTGAGCTTCAATGGGAGTGCGAGGTAAAACAAAGCCAGTTGAGAGATTTCTGGTGGCTGTATCAGGTGTTGGGAGGGAGCGGCGATCCACCTTGCCATTGGGTGTTAGGGGTAAATCATTAAGGAGGACAAAAACTTGAGGCACCATGTAATTGGGTAGCTTCATTTGGAGCAATTCGCGCACTTGAGGCACTAACTTCCGCACTAACTTACCCCGCAAGGGATTGTTAGTGTAGTCAGTCCAGGGAATGTCCGTGACTGTCTCGTTGTCCCAGAAGGTGTAGGCACCCGCTGTAGGCATCGCCTTCTGAGTATCAGACGTGGGCGTCGAACTGGTACGGCAAAACACTACATCAAAGCAACCATCCTGACTACTCTCCCACCAACTTAGGTGAACAGTGTAGCCTAGATGCTGCCCCAGTTCCCAAAACTGCTCTGGATTTATCCCACCTGCTGACTGTTGTGCTATCAGTTGCCGCAGTTGGCTCACTGTCTCGACATCAGGGGGATGTTCCAACCATTCCCAAATCTGTAGTGCTTGCTGTACCCGTTGATTTGGTACGCGCCTAATTCCCAAAAGTTCTGGCTGCTCTTGAAGCAACTGGTTTTGAATTTGTGTGAATGAAAGTTGGTCAAGTTGCCAGTTTAACCAAGGAACTACCCTTGTTTGGACATTAGTATTTATATATATAGTGACATCATAACGAAATTGAGTTAACTCATTTTGAAAGCGACCGCGTTTGGGTTGAATCTCCACCCAAGTAATCTGGGGAAAGCGTTGCGTTAGGGCGATGAAAAAGCTGGGGTCGATGACCAATTCTTCTTCCCCGTCTATACTCTGGTGTACCTGCTGCTGCCATTGCTCAACACTTTTGGACTCAGGGACTTGGGACAACTGCACAGCTGCATGGTATGGCTCCAATAACGGCAAGCTTCGGACATCACCCACGAAAATAGTACCCTGATCGCCAATCGTCGCCATTACTCCTTCTAAAACTTGCAACAGATACTCAACACTGGGGAAATACTGTATAACTGAGTTCAAAATCACAGTGTCAAATTCGGCTTTGGGGATACCTTCAAAGTTATCCGCCGTTTTGTGCAGCAACCGAACATGTTCTAAACTATCAACTGCGTGGCATAGCTGCTCAACATGCTTTAAGGCTGCTTTGGAATAATCGGTTCCCCAATACTGTTGACAGTGACCGGCAACGCGAGATAATAATAACCCCGTGCCACAACCAATTTCTAACACCCGCTTCGGGAACACAGCCAGAATTCGCTTCACCGTACTATCAACCCACTCTTGCATCTCTTGAGCTGGGATAGGTTGCTTGGTGTACGAACTGTTCCAACCAGCAATATTGAACGTTAGGTCATCTGTATATGCTTGAGACTGACTATAGGCTTGTTCATAGAGCGTTTGCCAATCCGAAACGTACTCATTCTGCCATTGGTAAACCTGCTCGGATAATGCTTCGCTTTTGAGATCCGGCACTAAATAAGCTACTAAACGTTGATCTCCAGGGATATCTTCTCTTGCTACGACAACACTCTCCCGTACCAAGGGGTGTTGACTCAAAACCGCTTCAACTTCTCCTGTTTCGATGCGAAAACCGCGAACCTTCACCTGATGATCTATCCGGCCGAGAAACTCAATATTCCCATCACTTAGGTAACGAGCTTTATCTCCAGTTTTATAAATGCGATCATCAGGCTTTGAACTGAAGGGATGGCGAATAAATTTCTCAGCAGTCAAGTCAGGGCGGTTCATGTAGCCACGAGCCAAACCAATACCCCCGATGTATAGTTCGCCCGGAACACCGATGGGACTTGGTTGGCAATGTGGATCTAAAATGTAGATCTGTGTGTTAGCAATAGGGCGACCAATGGGTGGTTTCTGGCTGCCGTCGCTACAAAAAGCTACCGTCGCACAGACAGTGCATTCAGTAGGTCCATAGGCGTTGAACAAGCGTCGGTTTCTAGACCATTGCCCCACCAGATCGGCTGATATGGCTTCTCCAGCCACAACGATATTCTGTAAGGCTGGTAATTTACCTGTAGGCATAACTGCCAGTGCTGAGGGAGGAAGTGTAACGTGAGTAATGGACTGGTAATGCAGTAACTGCATTAAATCTTTACCCGGAAGTAATGATTCTGCCGTTCCCAAAACAAGTGTTGCTCCCGAACAAACAGCCATAACAATTTCCCAGATTGAGGCATCGAAGCTTAAAGAAGCGAACTGAAGAATGCGACTGTCTGGCTGCACATCAAAGAGCTTTTTTTGTGCTGAAGCTAGGTTGCATAATCCCTGGTGAGCGACTAAAACCCCTTTAGGTTGCCCTGTAGAACCGGAGGTGTAAATTACATAAGCTAAATTATTGGGCTGAGCACCACTGACCGGGTTTTCTTTACTCTTCTGAGAAATTACTCCCCAGTCTTTATCCAAACAGATCACCTGTGCCCCATGTTTGGGTAATCTGTCCATTAACTGAGACTGCGTCAGCAGCACCTGCACCTGAGAATCACTCAACATATAAGCAATGCGCTCAGGGGGATACTTTGGATCTAGAGGCACATAAGCACCACCCGCTTTGAGAATTCCTAATAATCCCACGATTGCGGACACAGAGCGTTCAACACAGATGCCTAAAAGCGTTTCTGGTTTCACACCCAATTTTTGCAAATAATGTGCTAGTTGATTTGCCTGTGCATTCAACTCCCGATAGGTGAGTTGTTGCTCTTCAAAGACTACTGCTACTGCATCAGGAGTCCGTACCACTTGAGCTTCAAACAGTTGATGGATACATTGAGAACTAGGATAATCCGTTTGAGTCGCGTTCCACTCCATCAACAATTGCTGCTTTTGGGCTGTTGTGAGTAAGGGTAATTGATTGACTGGTTGTTCTGGATTCGCGACAATAGCCTCTAGCAAAGTCTGAAAATGCTGCATCATGCGGACAATCGTTGCCGCATCAAATAAATCGCTGCTGTAACAGCAAAAGCCGTTGAGTCCTTCTGGGGTTTCCCAGAAGTGTACTTCTAGGTCAACCCGAACCGTCTCAAGATGCCAAGACATTTGCTCCACGCTTAAACCAGGCAAATCCCAAGGGAAGGTTGGGGCGTTTTGCAGAGCAAACACCACCTGAACAAGTGGATTGCGATTCAACTTTCGCTCGGGTTGCAACTCCTCAACTAACATCTCAAAGGGCAAATCCTGGTGTTCGTAGGCATCTAGGGTGATCTGCCGCACTTGTGCCAGTAAGTCTTGAAAGGTTGGTTCTTGGGACAGATCGAATCTTAGTGCCAGAGTATTGACAAAGAATCCAATCAATGGTTCTATTTCTTTACGGTTGCGATTAGCAATAGGAGAGCCAACGACAAGATCTGTTTGTCCACTGTAGCGAGAAAGTAACGCCGCAAAACCTGCCAGAAGTGTCATAAACAGAGTGGCTTCTGATTCTTTGCTTAGCTGTCTGATCTGAGAAGTTAGCTTGCTATCTAGTTGAAATCGCTCTATACCTCCTTGAAAAGTTTGTACAGATGGGCGGGAACGATCTGTAGGCATTTCTAATAGAGGTGGCGCTCCTGCTAACTGTTGCTTCCAATAACTTAACTGACGCTCCAGAACGTTACTAGTCAGCCACTGGCGTTGCCACACGGCGAAGTCGGTATACTGCACAGACAATTCTGGTAACAGAACAGAACTATTTGTTGAAATAGATCGATAATGGGCAGACAATTCGCGGATCAAAACGCCTATTGACCAACCATCAGCAGCAATATGATGAATCGCTAACAGCAATATGTATTCGTCTTGAGAAACTCGCCAAAGCATGACTCGCAGCACAGAACCATTGGTCAGATCGAATGGTTTATTGGTTTCTTTTATTACCTGTTGCTTGACTTGTTTCCAAGGATATGGTGTATCTTGTAGATCGACCACTGGCAATTTTATGGTCATGTGAGGAGCGATCGCCTGTACAGGCTTGTTATCCTTGACCTCAAAGCGAGTACGAAGAACTTCATGTCGGCGCACTATTTCTTGGAGTGATTGTTCCAAAGCTTTGACATTCAAATTTCCTACTAAACGCACGGCACAAGACATTGTGTAGGCAGCACTTTCGCCTTCCAAGTGATGAAGAAACCACAGGCGCTCCTGCGCCCATGACAAGGGTAGATCGTTCTCTCTGGGGACGGGTACAATCGCTGGAATCGTCAGATGTGAATCAGTTTGAAGTTCAACTGAGATCACATTACTTAACTGGGCAACAGTAGGTGATTTAAATAGATAACGCAATGGCAACGAAATTTGGAAAGCTTCCTGCAAGCGAGAAATTACTTGTGTCGCTAGCAGAGAATGTCCACCAAGTTCAAAGAAATTATCGTAAATGCCCACTTGCTCTACTCTGAGCACCTCAGCCCAAACTAACGCCAGCGTTTTTTCGATTGATGTGCGTGGGGCAACAAATTCGTCTATGAGTTCAGTATCTAAATCTGCTGCTGGAAGGGAGCGGTAATCTACCTTGCCGTTTGATGTTAGTGGCAAACTTTCTAGTACCACAAAAGCATTTGGTACCATGTAAAGAGGCAGTTGACTGGAGAGGTACTGGCGAAGTTCACGGTTTGTCGGTGTGTGCTGTTGATATGGTACCACGTAGGCGATTAAGCGTTTATCCCCGGTCGTGTCTTTACAGGCGATCACACAAGATGTTTGCACATCGCTATGTTGATTTAGTACTGCTTCAATTTCTCCCAACTCAATGCGGAAGCCCCGGATTTTGACTTGGTTGTCAATGCGTCCTAGGTACTCAATGTTGCCATCGGGCAAATATCGTGCTAAATCTCCTGTTTTGTAAAGTCGTGAATCTGAGTTTGTGCTAAAGGGGTTAGGGATAAATTTTTCTTGTGTCAATTCTGGGCGGTTGAGATAGCCTCGTGCCAAACCCGCACCACCGATGTGCAGTTCTCCTGCTACACCAATAGGGACTGGTTGTAGATATTGGTCTAGTATGTATATTTGAGTATTATGAATGGGGTGTCCAATTGATATTTTTTGCTCATCAACTTCTGTTGTGACGGAACCCAGCAATCTGCATAGTGTTGCGGCTATAGTTGTTTCAGTTGGACCATATGCGTCTATTAGCTGAGGATACTCACCGATATGTTGCTGCCAGATTCTTAATTGTTGGTTAAGCAGACGCTCTCCGCCAATAGTTACCAACCGAATGGAATAGGGTAACAGCAAATTGGTACTGGCTAATTCAATAGTTACCTGATACCAGTATGCTGTTGGCAAGTCTAAGACTGTTAAGTCCCAATCCCGGCATTTTTCCATAAACATCTGTACAGAACTCAACATTTGCTCGGTTCGCAGCACTATGGTTGCACCGCAACTCAGGCAAGGATAGATTTCTGCTGCCGCCACATCAAAACTAATAGAGGAAAACTGTAGTGAGCGATCACTATTGCTTAACCCATATTCAACAATTACTGTCTGCGTAATATTAACTAGGGACTGATGTTGAATCATTACTCCCTTAGGCTGACCTGTAGAACCAGAAGTATAAATTACATAGGCTAAATTATTTGGGGTGGTACTATTAACCAAGTTTTGATCACTCGACTGGGAAATAAGTTGCCAATCAGTGTCCAAACAGACAAGCGGCGTATGATTCTCAGGTAGTCTTTCAAGGAGTGGCTGTTGAGTCAGCAGCACTTGAACTTGAGCATCTTCAAGCATAAAGTTCAAACGCTCTTGGGGATAGTCAGGATCAAGTGGTACATAAGCCCCACCTGCTTTGAGAATTCCCAACAATCCCACCACCATTAATAGTGAACGTTCCACACATAACCCTACCAGCACATCTGCTCCCACACCCAAAGTTTGCAAGTAATGCGCCAATTGATTAGCACGACTATTCAACTCGCGGTAGGTAAGTTGTTGATTTTCATACATCAGTGCCACTGCATCGGGGGTGCGCGTAACTTGTAACTCAAACAACTGATGGACACACTGATCAAAGGGATACTCAGCTTGAGTATCATTCCACTCTACTAATAACTGATGCCGTTGAGCAGCAGTAAGTAGAGGTAGTTCTTTGAGATCTTGTTTTGGCTGAGTGATAATTGCTGGTAACAAAATCTGGAAATGATTCAGCCATCGCTCAATGGTGTCTGCATCGAACAAGTCGGTGTTATAACCACAATCCACCAATAATTCACCCCCTATGTCTACCACATTTAAATGGAGATCCCCATCCTTAAAGTTAATAACTTGAGGGAATAAGCTAGTCTCCAGTTGAAATATTTGTGGCAGAGTCATAGGCACATCTAAATTGAAGCTCACGTCAACCAAAGGAGAGCGACTGGTATCCCTTGGTAGGTTTAGTTGATTTAGCAATTGGGCAAACGGGTAATCTTGGTGTTCGTAAGCTGCTAATAAATGACCCCGCATCTGTTGGAGATATTCTATAAAAGTAGGATTACCTACCAACTCACTGCGTATCGGTAAGAAATGGGCACAGTAACCAACCATCCCCTCACTTCCTAAGAGCGATCGCCCAGATGTAGGAACCCCCACGATAATGTCGTCCTGTCCTGTCAGTCGATGAAGAAACGTCATGTAAACTGAAAGCAGGGTCATTAGCAGGGTGCAACCCTGCTGCTGACTGAAGAGTTTGAGGTTTTTAGTGACTTGAGCATCAAGCTTGATAGTTTTCCGACTGGCGTGATAAGTTTTGGTGGTTGGGCGAGTGCGGTCAGCAGGTAAATCTAATACAGGGGGTACAGTCAATTTCTCCAACCAGTAGGATTGGTGAGTTTTCATTTCCTGTCTCTGGCTTTGCTGATTTTGCCACTCTATGTATTCCTGAAATTGTTTTGGGGGTTTGATCTGGCAACTCATTCCTTGAGACTCAGCTGAATACAAAGCCCCTAATTCTCGGAGAATAACTTTTATCGACCAGCCATCGATCACGATGTGATGGGCAGTCAAAACCAATAAATAAAGTTCTGGCTCTAATTTGAGAAGATGCACACGGATTAGAGAACCGTAAGTCAGGTCAAAAGGTTTTCGGCTTTCTTGGTCGAGCCACTCAGCGACTTGAGCCTGACGTAAGCGCAGTCCCTCGTAGGTATCACCCTCTACACAACTGAAGTCTAATACAGGACAATCGACTTTGAAGATAGGTAAGATTTCTTGAACATCCCCCTTAGGGCTGATTTTTGTTCGCAGTGCCTCGTGGCGGTCAACTAGTTTCTGTACCGCCTTGCTCATTGCCGTTGTGTTCAACGAACCTCGTATTTGCAGCGTTACAGATTCGTTGTAGGCAACTGAGCTATCTTCTCCCAACTGAGCTAATATCCAAAGTTGCTTTTGAGCTTCAGTGAGAGGGACTTCGGATGCAGCCGACGCTATAACGACAGTTTGTGTAGATAAAATTCCTACTTTCTCCTGGTTATTGGGAATAGTCACAACTTCTTTAAATTGACTTTCCTTTAACAGATCCTGCCATTGGTAAGGAGAAAGCAAAGGGGAGGATAATCTCAAATCCAGATCAGTAAACTTCCACCAACCTTCTGTCAACCCAAATGTCAAATCTAACCAGCGTTGGCGAACGGTTACTTCTAATAGTACTAGCAGCCCGCCAGGAACTAACAACTGCTGTAGATGTTTTAATGTTTGACGTAAATCCTTGGTAGCATGTAATACATTAGCCGCTATGATCAAATCGTACTGACGAAAATCATTTGTCTGTGTTTTAGGATCTTGCTCAATGTCTAAAATCTGACAGCATACAAATGGATAATCGCCAAATTTCTTTTGAGCTTTGGAAATGAGTACAGGAGAAATATCAGTAAATACATATTCTGCCTGATGGTTTAGCAGGTGAGGCAGAATATAGGACGTTGTTCCCCCAGTTCCGCCGCCAATTTCCAGAATTCGCACCTTGCATTCCTGTGGTAAACACTCTATTACTCCAGAAACTGCCTTTTGCACCAAGGTGTTCATCACTTGAGATCCTGGTGAATCCTGATATAGTTTGGTTAGGGTGGTGGTATTACCCTTTGGGAACAATAACTCCAATGGATGGCACTCTCCCTGTAAAACTTGTGCGAGTTTTTGACCACAACGCTGGAGCAAAGTCAGTTCTGCTTCTACTTCTGGGTATTGAGCCAAAAATGCAATTTCTTGTGCTTGTATATTTTGAATCTCTACTACCTGAGTGACTTCCCAATAGTCATCGACTTGATGTAGCACTTTTTCTTCTGCCAGGATCTCCAGTAAGCGCAAGAGCAACCGTTGGTGCTGCTCAATGATGCCCAATTGCTCTACAATAAATTTTGTTGAGAAGCGCCGGGAAGGTTGAAATTCCCATCCCATTTGCTGGAATGCTCTCAAAACATAAGTGATGCTTAAGGCTTCTAACTGGCTTACTGCTTCTTCATAAAGTTTTATATTTTGTTGGCAAGTTACTTGAGTGAACTCCGACAGGAGGCGATCGCCAATCTCTGAGGGGGTAGGCATATAATCTCTGAGACGACACTCATCTCGACTCCCCCGAAGATCTGTCAATTCCTCACTGGCTTGTGCATCAATTGTTTGTTGGGTATTTGAGAACAAGGCAGATGGCGTCAAGTTTTTATCCGAAAGGACTGTTGTCACATTAGCGATCTTATTAGTTGTTAGTAACTCGCTTAAACCTGACTGGAAAAAACCACCATTCCGCAGCTCCTTAACACTATCCTTGACTGCTTGGATAATATAATTGATATCCGCATCCGTATGTGCTGTAGAAAGAAAACAGTTACGCCCCTCCCAGATATAAACACCTTTGTCAATTAAATGATAAAAAAATAAATCTAGATTTCCTGAGAAAGTAAAACGAAACAGCGAACCAAAATGCACAATGCGGATAGGCGCATCTTCTTTTTCAAAGTAAGAGTTAAGTGTTTCGGCTAACTGCGATGTGCGCTGATTTAACTGCTGCTGAAGTGAAGGGCCTTGTTTCTTGAGATGCTGAAGTACTGCTAATGCCGCAACCATCCCTGTGTGATTTTTATTGAAGGTTCCGGCAAAAAATATCTTTTCTGCTTGTGGATACGAAGCATCTCCATAGTTCCACAAACCACCATCAATACCATTCAGATAAGTGGCTTTTCCAGCTACCACCCCTATTGGAGTTCCACCGCCGATAATTTTTCCATAGGTGACGATATCTGCTTTAATCCCAAACCATGTTTGTGCCCCACCTGAATGTATACGAAAACCTGTGAGAACTTCATCAAAAATCAGTGCTGTTCCTGATGCTTGAGTCAATTGCCTTAACTGCTGTAAAAACTCTTTGGGCTGTAAATCCGGTCGGCGGCTCTGCACAGGCTCAACCAATACAGCAGCTAATTCTTGAGCATGGACTTGCAAAATCTCAATGGATTTTGGATTTCCGTAATCCAGTACTAAAACATTTTCAACAAAGTTCTGAGATACTCCTGAAGCCAAGGGTACAGCTTTAATCTTACCCTCTAACGCTGTGGCTAAGATTCCATCAAACTGACCGTGATAGGAACCAGCAAATAAAGCAATTTTACTACGACCTGTCGCTGAGCGTGCTAGACGTAGCGCTGTCATCACTGCTTCTGTACCTGAATTACAGAAAGTAACACGCTCCATACCAGTCAATTCGCAAATTAACTGGGCAACTTCTCCTGCTAACTTAGACTGTGGACCAATTTTTAAACCTTGTTGATAGTGCTTTTCAACAGCTTCAGTAACGAACTGTGGATCATGTCCAAAAAGAAGCACCCCGAATCCCATAGTAATATCTACATACTCATTCCCGTCCACATCCCAAAATCTAGAACCTTCCGCTCGCTCTCCAGCGATAGGATAGACCATCTCCTTAATGGACAGACGGAACCCAGCTGTAGCTCTGCTATCAGCTAGTACCGGACGATAGCTTTGTGCAAACTGTTTTGATTTTGGATGGCGCTTGTTATAATGATCGCTCAGTACCTCTATATGATGCTGTTGTCGCAGACTTAGTACATTTGCTTGAATATCTGCACCTGGAGAAGAAAGAGGTGAAAATACCTGAGGTGACGTTTGCTTTAGCTCCGGCTTGGCTGGAGTCGCAGAAGGTGTCGCTTCAGAGATTTGGTTGTGTTGCTCTTTCTTTTGCGAATCAACAGCAGGCGTTATAGCTGGAGTAGATTGAAACTGTTCATGGGATGACAATAAACTTTTTGAAGTCGAACCGTTGTCGCGTAAAACCTCTAATTGCTGAGACATTAACTGAGACATAGCTTGGATCTGCTGCGTCATAATTCGTTCTAAGGTTGTCTCAGACGATATTGTTCCTTTGCATTCAGAATCCTGTTTACTATGAAGGCTCGATTCAGCAGTTGAGTGAGCAGAGGTGAGTTGCTCTGGCTGCTGTGGTTGTACGTTTAAATTAGGTCGTTGGGGCGAATCTGGCTCAACCCATTGTGAAGATAAATTTTGGTCTATGTACGTAGCTAATGTATAAATAGTTGTCAAATCTTCAAATAACTGACGAATTGCAATTTTGATGTCATAGGTGTTTTCAATCTGACGCACTGCATCAACGAGAATAATAGAATCTGCACCCATTTCCAGAAAAGGAGCATGAATGTTAACATCTGATGGCGAGACTTGCAGTGAATTCCCGACTAAGGCTTGTAATGTAGCTAAAATTTCTTCTCGTCTGCTAGGTGTGGGAGTCGCATCTAACTCTGACTTCGGTTTGTTGCCATTTACAGCCAAGTCTTTTTCATTCATTGTTTTTTCTACTTGTTGAATCCAATAGCGCTGTCTTTGAAACGGATAAGTCGGTAGTACAACTTTCGCGTGCGGATAATCTCCCTCAAACCCTAACCAATCAACCTTGACTCCCTGAACGTATAATTGACTCAAGCTAGAAAGCAGTTGTTGCCATTCTGGTATTCCTGTACGCAAAGAAGGTAGCCACAAACACTCGTTCTCTGGTAAGCACTGATGACCCATGCTCAACAAAATCGGCTTGGCTCCAATTTCTAAGAACAACTCACACCCTTGCTGATGTAATGTCTGCATACCAGTGGCAAACTGTACCGTTTGGCGCACATGACTTACCCAGTATTCCGGTGTGGTAATCTGCTCATCAGCTAGTTGTCCAGTAACATTGGATACTAGTGGAATCTGGTGTCGTTTGTAGGTGACATGATTGGCTACTTGCTCAAACTCCTTCAACATTGGTGTCATCAGTGGGGAATGGAAGGCATGGGATACTTGCAAAAGCTTCGTCTTGATTCCCTGCGCTTCTAACTTATGGCAAATAGTACCAATGTCTTCACTAGCTCCCGAGATTACCACACTTTCCGGACCATTAATGGCAGCAATCGCCACTTTGTCTTGTAATGGTGCGATGATTTGCCGTACTTCCTCTTCGGAAGCAGTCAGCGAAACCATCTCGCCTCCCGGTGGCAGTTGCTGCATCAACCGTCCTCGATGGGCGATAAGTTTGAGTCCATCTTCCAGACTAAAAATTCCTGCTACAGTTGCCGCCATATATTCCCCAACACTATGGCCCATCACCACATCTGGTTCAATGCCCCAAGATTTCCACAGTTGATACAGGGCATATTCAAAAGCAAACAGCGCAGGTTGAGTATAGGCGGTTTGATCAATAGGCACGGATGAGGAAGATGAGGGAGAATTTTCAACAAACTTCTCGCCAGCTCCCCAGATCCCCATCTCTTCTACCTGAGGAGGATAGAGGACTTCTAACAGTGAATGTTCCAGGAATGGGCGCAGAATTTCATCACACTGATCCAATGTTTGACGGAAAATGGGGTGAGTGTTGTAGAGTTCGCGTCCCATATTGATATACTGGGAACCCTGACCTGTGAATAAAAACGCTATTTTCGGACGTTTTCTCGATACTTCTCCACTTACTAGTCCAACAGTTTCATTACCAGCAGCTATCACACTCAACTTTTCACCCAACTCTGAGGTTGTTCGTGCTACTACAGCGAGGCGGTGGGCAAAATGTGATCGCCCCGTATTTGCTGTAAAACATACATCTGCCAGAAATACTTCAGGATGATTTAACAGAAACTCTTGATAACTTCGTATGACCTGCTGAAGCGCCTTCTCACTTTTAGCTGACAAAGTTAGAAGATATACAGGTCGTTCCGTTGTGTCTGCAGTGCTGGACTCACCGTCCTGGCTTTTTGACTCTTGACTTTCTACTGGTGCTTCCTCTATAATCAGATGCACATTAGTCCCACTCATGCCAAAGGAACTGACTCCAGCCAAATGAGGGTGTTGTTTTGTAGACCAGGGAGTGGGCACTGTCGGCACTTCAATTGGAAGTTTCTGCCAAGGAATGTAGGGATTTGGCTGTTTCAGATGTAAGGTGGGTGGAATTAACTTGTGCTGGAGCGCAAGCACAACTTTCATGAGACTAGCTATCCCGGCAGCTGCTTCTAAATGACCAATATTAGTTTTTACCGAACCAATGGCTAGGCGATCGCCCTCTGAGCGTCCTTGAGCTAATACCTTTCCCAATGCCAACACTTCGATGGGATCTCCCAAAGGTGTCCCCGTTCCATGAGCTTCCACATATTGGATCTGAGTTGGCTCTACCCCAGCATTGAACAATGCTTGACGAATTACTGCTTCTTGAGCAGAACCGTTGGGAGCTGTGAGTCCATTACTCTGACCATCATGATTGACAGCCGAACCTCTAATCGTAGCTAAAATATTATCGCCGTCTGCGATCGCTTCACTCAGACGCTTCAGCACTATGATTCCACACCCTTCTCCCCGCACATAGCCATCAGCATCAGCATCGAAGCTTTTGCAGCGATCGTCAGTAGCTAAAGCTTTCAGCTTACAAAAGCCAATTGTAGTTGTTGGCGAGAGTATCAAGTTCACCCCACCCGCTATGGCGAGATTACATTCTCTTGAACGCAAACTGGAGCATGCTAAATGAACTCCCAGTAGTGAAGAAGAACAGGTAGTATCTAATTGCATGGTAGGGCCTTGTAGACCCAAGATATATGACAAGCGACCGACAGCAATACTTTGGCTGTTACCTAATAACGTGTAGGCATCAATACAGGTCGGATCGCCAGAATTTATGCTTAATTGTGAATAGTCATCAAAGCCAACTCCAATAAATACTCCTGTTTGGCTCCCTCTCAAACCCTCTACTGCAATTGAAGCGTTTTCTAATGCCTCCCATGTTACCTCGAGAAGCAGCCGCTGCTGGGGGTCTATACTTGTCGCTTCTCGTGGAGAAATCCCAAAGAACTGAGGATCGAACTTGTCTACTTCATCTAAAAATCCACCGTATCGCGTGTACATCTTCCCTGGTACCTCGGGATCTGGATCATAGTAAAAATCAATATCCCAGCGATTTGATGGTACTTCTTGGGTTGCATGTCTTCCCTCATACAAAAGATTCCAAAATGCTTCTGGATTATTTACACCTCCCGGAAAGCGGCACCCCATACCGACAATGGCAATCGGTTCTGTTCTTGCTTGCTCAATGGCATCAAGTTTAGAACGCGCATTTGTTAATTCTAAATATGCATTTTTTAACAACAGTCGATAGTTTATATTATCTGAAGTATTACTCATCTCAATTTTCTTATGTCATAGTATTTATCATTTGAGAGAAATTCATGGGTTTATTTATTGTATCTATCATTTGAGAAAAATTCATAGGTTTATTCATTTTATTTTCTCTTTTTATTTACTGCTATCTCCTCGCTGAGTAATTTAGCTAGTTCCTCTTCAGAGAGTGTTTCTAAATCCATTGGAATTTTTACAATCTGCTCATTAGATTCTGGATATTTTAGTCCTAGGTTCTTGGAGCTTTCGATTTCACTGTTGAACCGTTGCTGTGAATTTACTTGAGAAGTTTGTTTTGATATGCTAAGTTTGCTGGCTATATAATGCGCTAAAGCTTCAGTTGTGGGAAAGTTCCAGACAATCGTAGCTTCGAGTTCTAGAGTTTGTCCTAGCCAGTCTTCTAAATCCTGTGATAATTCTACCGCTATGACTGAATCCATGCCATATTCAGCAAAAGATTGACTAGAGTTCACTACTTTGGCATCAACTTTTAATTTTTTGACCAGCCAATTTTCTATCCAGTTCTGAATCGTCTCGCCTGTATGAAGATAGAGATGTTGAAACTCATCAGAGTCAGCTTCTACAGGCTTAGGCATTTCAATTGGGGTAGAAATTTCTACCTGGTTATTGGATTTTTGACCCGAACTAATTATAGAACGGTCTTGCCGTAGCAGTTCATCTAGTTCATGGTCTTCGCCTGCGAGAGTTTGTTCAATATTGCCGATCGCGTCTGTATAATCCAGTATGATCTCACTAATGGCATCTGGATTTGATAAAACAGATTCAGTCGGGGTACCGCGCAGGGCTGTTTCGAGCTTTTGTTGAAAGTGAAGTTGTGTCCACTCAACAGCGCAGCGTAAAGGTTCTGATTGCATTCGTTCAAAGGCTTGTTGAGTTACAGCCCACAGAACTGCAAAGGAGACAAGTTCGCCGATGAGTAGATATCCCCAACGGGTTGCGGAGATTTGGTCGGGAAAGGGAGCATGAGCTTGGGTGTAGCGATCGCGGATTTTTTCAACAGCCTCTCTCAAGCGATGAGAAACTAGTGGTGCTGCCAGTTCCTTGCTGAGAAAGTGGTGTATTCTTGCACTATTATTGACAACACAGGAGCCAACAAACATCTGTAGGGTTTCGGTAGGGCCTTCAAAAATACGAATTACTCTAGCATCGCGGAGGATCTGAGGTGCGATGTTTGTCTCGATATAACCGCGACCGCCCAGTAGCTGAACGAGACTATCAGCAGCCTTCCAGAAAAACTCCGGGCCAGTTGTCTTGCAAATTGCATAAACTTCCGGTGGAACAAAATTCCCATCGTCAAGTAACCTGCTTATCTTAGCAACCAGAATTTCCACAGATGTAATAGCCGCCGTGAGATCGCTCAATCGCATCAGCGTTACTGGGTTATCTAGCAAGCGACCGGTTGATATGGAACGGCGATCAGCATAGCGAAGCATCAACTGGGCACAACGCTTCATCCCGCCTACGCTCATAGCCGCCAGACCTAATCGAGCATACATCATAGCATCCTGAGCAGCTTTCATTCCTTGCCCTGGATTGCCCAACAAATGCTCTGAATCAACGGCTACGCCGTCTAAATGTAAAGTATTCTGAACCATGCCCCGCATTCCCATCGTCAGGGCTTCGAGTCCAGAGCGCAAACCCTGCATTCCTTGACGGACAACAAAACCACTGATTCCACTAGATTTGCCATTGGTATCAAGGTGTTGAACAAAAACATTAATCGCACCTGCCCATGCTGCTGAACCGCTCCATATCTTAGTCCCTTGTAAGAGCCAGCCACCATTAGTATCTGGTATTGCTTTAGCTGAGATGGCTTGGGTATTTGACCCTGCGCCTGCTTCTGTAATTGCAAAAGCAGCCAGTTCGCGACCTGTGGCTAAAATAGGAAGTAGTTCATCCCGAACTATATTTGAGGCATAGTTCAGTATGGGACGAATCCCGAGAACGTTGTTAACAATCACAAAGGAAGCTAGTGTTTGGTCGATCGCCCCAAGTTGTTCTATAACCCGCATGGTATCATAGTTGCCAAGACCAAGACCCCCATATTCGGGTGGCACCTGCATACCCAAAAGACCATGATTTCCAAAATCGAGCACAATGTAGGGTGGGATGCACCGACGCTCATCAATAAGTTGGGAGTTAATTCGTTCGTTAGCGTAATGGCGCAGCCATTCGATCAATTTGCTGGCACGTTCTTCACTAGAATATCCTACCATTGTAATATTGGTACTTTGAATGCGAGAATCTGATTTTTGCCGAGTTTGAATTGGTTTTGCTAGAGATTCTGCTTTGGGTTGAGACTGTTCTGAAGTTTGGCTGGACGAACTCTCGCCCCAAGAGGCTACCACCTTTAAGCTTTTTTCTAGAAATGCACTTCGGCAAGCAGAGCGTTGAATCTTACCACTGGAAGTTTTAGGAATGCTCCCGGTATCAAGTAGGACTATTGCATAAATCTGTAACTCATGTTCTAGCGAGACAGATTTACGGATAGATCTCACTACCATCTCTACATCTAACTTCCGCCGCCAAGTGCGCTCTACCTCTTGAATGATCGCTAATTGCTCTTTACCCTCGACTTCCACTGTAAAAGCCGCTCCACAATTAGGTCGCAGTGCTGGGTGGCTCTGTGCCACTGTCCGTTCAATGTCTTGAGGATAATGGTTTTGACCCCGGACAATAATCACGTCTTTAAGTCGCCCTGTGATGAACAACTCGCCATTTTTCAAGAATCCTAAATCCCCCGTTCTCATAAACGGTTCTTCTTTGGTGCCTTTTAAATAAGCACCGAAAGTTTTCTTAGTTTCTTCTGTTCGCTGCCAATATCCTTGAGCGACGGTAGAGCCAGAAACCCAAATTTCTCCAACTTCTGCCGGGGCACATTGGGTTAATAATTCAGGATGAACAATGACTACTTTAGTATCAATTCCGGGCTTTCCGCATCCTACAAGGGTCTGTAGTTTCTCCTCACTTTTGCTTTCTATTACCTGATTGTGTGCTAGCGCCTCTACCTGTACTGTACAGAAAATCGGTACTTTTTTGTTTTGCACTCCAGTTACTACTAAGGTTGCTTCTGCTAAACCGTAGCCGGGACAAAACGTTGCTAAGTCAAAACCACAAGATTGAAAAGCTTGGGTAAATTGTTTGATGGTGTCTGCTCTGACTGGTTCGGCACCATTTAAAGTCATGTGCCAGCTACTTAAATCGAGGGTGGCCCTTTCTTCGGGTGTAGTCTTGAGGACGCAAAGTTCGTAGGCAAAATTAGGAGCGCCACTATGAGTTGCTTTGTAGCGCGAAATTGCCTGAAGCCATCGTATCGGTTTTTGAATAAAAGATACAGGAGCCATCATGTAACAGGGAAACCCTTGATAAAGAGGTTGGAGAACCCCATAAATCAATCCCATGTCATGGAAGACAGGCAGCCACGTTACCATGATGCTTTGTGAGTTGTACTCCCATATCTGTTGTGTATACTTAGAATTTTGCAGCAGGTTGCCATGACTTACCATTACACCCTTGGGCGTTCCCGTAGAACCAGAAGTGTACTGGAGAAAAGCTAGAGTATCCCGATCTACTTGCACTTGTTGCCAGTCTGATGCCTCATCTATAGCGATGCTATCGGTAGCCAGCAATAACACATTGGTAAACTCTGGCTTTTGGGCAAATTGGCTTTGGATCTGAGTGAGAGTAGAGTTAACGGATAGTGCTATTGCTGTTTGAGCATCTGATGTGATCGCCCGCAGTCTAGATAGACTTTGGTTGTGCTTGGGTGGATACACTGGCACCGCTACAACATTGGCATACAAACAGCCGAAGAAGGCAGCAATGAAGTCTACACCTGGTGGATACAATAGCAGAGCGCGTTCTCCAGAAGCTTTTAAAGACTGAAGACGGGTAGCGATCGCCCGTGCTTGTCGATCTAGTTCTCGATAGGTCAAACTGATTTCTTCAGTTTCTCCATCTCGCAGAAAAGTGTAAGCCCTTTGCTCTGGCTGAATTTCTGCTCTGTAACGTAGTAGTTCTACTAAATTTGAAAATTTATCTAGAGGATTTTGGAAATTGTCTAAACAAATAGTCATAAACCAAGATTGTATATTTTAGACATCCGTCTTACAACAAATATTTTGATTTTTTACTTAGAGATGCATACGCTCAAGATTTTGCTTTACTTGGATAGACATTTTACTTTCTCTAAAAAGCAATTGAAATTCTTCCTCAACAATTTTAACTGTTTTTAGGACATTACCCTCTTAGGTAACAAACTGGAATCTTTAATAAAAACTAATTTCATACATGGCTACATATCTCATCAATCTCTTGACTTCTTTCAGCAATCAGTCGAGTAGTTAATGCTTGTAAAAAACGAAGATTTTCTGGTTTAGCATCATCCGCTTTTTCTAAAACCTTATAAGTTGCTTGACAAAATTTTTGAAGTTTGGCAAGTTTCATGTTGGCAGGTGAGAGTAGGTAGTTCTTGTCTCAGCTTATGCCAAGATAGGGTCTGTCTTCAATCATATACCCCTTTTTTCTTTATAAATTCTAACATTTTAGCCGAAATTGCAGTTATTTAAAAAAATATCATTCACTTCGGCTTACCAATCATCTCAGGTTTATCAACGAAATGCAATACAAGTAACACCATAATTTGGCACTGGAAAAATGAATGTCAATTGTGTAACTAAGTACAAAACCTTTAATCCAATACCTTTTCTCTGTGAAGATGCACATAATTACCCCTTATAAATAATAATTACCAAATGTACCGGTTGTGTAGCAAAAAATACTTGAAGTCGTGATGCCCTCACCCACAGGTATAGGTTTTTTGGTAATTCGGTAGTCCTCAAGATGTCATGAGGAATTGTATTGATGACCGAAATACCAGAAGGAAAGACGTGAACGCTACCTTTGGTTTAGGCGATACGGATGTGTGCTGTTGCCAAGAGCCGAAGCGCTTTTCATCAGAGCCAAGATCCGGGTGTACTTTAAAAGAGTACATGTTTGTTAATAAATATTTTTAGAAATTGAATATTGTCTGCGTTCGCGCGAAGAACCCTTGAGCAATCTTTTAAACGTAGCCATCGCCAAAAATCGCTTTCAAGCCACAATGGATGACAATTATATATTTACTATTATTGAGGTTAGTTTATGCCAATGGGAGGATGTCTCTTGAGCCACTGGTCAATAGCATTTTATCCGAGCTAAAGAATGAGTACACAGGGGCGAAGTTATAGTCAATATCCAACAGCCGGAACAAGCACAAACATTATCCCAGGAGGAACCGGAAAAAACTATGAATTGACACCAGGCGGGATGCTCTCTTGTCTTTGGTGCGACTAGTCTTGGGGGACTGCTAAAACTGCGAAAGCACTTCGACTTTTTTATCTCAGCCTTGAGCGGGAAAATCAGTCACAGTCTTGATTAAAAACTCAGCTATCAGCACAGGGTAAATAGAGAAAAATTTGTAAAAATTTAATCCTATCTGAGCGTGAGTAACTCTGATCTAGTTTAGTCTAGATAATGAAATAGGTTTCTTTATTTACAAAGATTTAAGTCTCGTACCCTGAGTCATGTTTTCACCAAAACGTAAGGATTTTAGATAATTGCAATGGACGAAATCGTTAAAAAACTTGCAGGGCTTGGTCTTCCTGGCATAATTCTCGTGATTCTAACAGCCGCATCAGGGGGTAGTTCCGCAGCTGTTGCGGCTGCCCTCACTGCCGTGGGAGGGCCGTTTGGCATCGTCGGAGGTATCGCACTGCTAGGTCTGATCACAGTTGTGGGGGATGCTATAGCAGGATCTGGAATTGAAGCCATTCTTAAGGCCGTCTATGCAGAACGTAGCAAAACCGAATCCGTGAGATTTCTCCTCAAAGAAATTAAAGATTTACCTATTACAGAGGAGCTAAAACTCAAACTGAAAAATCAACTTAGCCCAGAAACCAGCGCTTACACTACAGCATCTGAGGAACCAAGGACAGTTGAAATTGTCGATGAATAGACCTCAAGAGAAACTTAATATTGACTCTGACTGCTGTACGTTCGCTCAGCTAGTGTGAAATAATTAGCGGGACTTAAACATTTTTGATGAAGAAATAAGCCTCAAAACCTTACAGGGCAAGGGAAATACACCAAATGCATAAAAATGCCTGAAACCCAGATATATCAACAAATCAGGTAAAACGATGTCAACATCTGTCTGTATATACGTTTGAGGTTCTTTTATGGGTATTTTTTGTCTAAGTCCCACTGCTTCCTCAATTCGTCTGCATTTGCCCACCCTGAGGTTTTGATAGCGCCTGTAGTTCTTCCCAAGAATAGTGTTTGAGCAGTTCGACAGGTTTGTTATTAGCTCCTGATCCCAAACTAGCTGTGGGGTGAACGACATCGATCGCTTCAGAGGCTTTCTCACCTAAAGTATTACCAGCAATGCCTCCGGCGATCGCTCCTGCAACTCCACCAAGCGCAGCACCCATTTTACCACCAAGCGATCAACCAAGTGCCGCTCCTGCCACTACACCTCCTAAAGCACCCAAACCCGTAGCAAGGGGATGAGAATCTGCGGTTTCTGATGTGGGATCTTGAGGTTCGTGATGTGGTTTAATTTGTTCAAAGTCGTTTGTCATCGTATTTGTCCATTGTTAATGGTTAATTGTAATTACTCTCTTCTTGCCAGAAGATTACCTAAGATGGTGAACCGCCAAGAGCGCCTTCGCGTTAGCGAAGCGGTAGCGAGTCTTCGAGCGTCAGCGTCTCGAAGAGAAGAAAATTAAAAAGAAAATAGGTAATCTTATACCGGGAAGGGAGTAGCAATAATCTCATTTCAAGCGTTCAGCCAAATGATCGCCAACGCGTAAGGTATTGGCGATGATTGTCAGGGTTGGGTTGACTCCGGAATTTGAGGGGAAGAAGCTACTATCGACGACGTAGAGGTTATCGACATCGTGGGTGCGGCAGTTGAGATCAAGCACTGAGGTTTTGGGATCGCTGCCAAAGCGGCAGGTACCACATTGGTGTCCTACGCCTTGTATGGGTACATTATTGCGCGGATAGAGGCTGAAGGGGAGGACGTGCATCGCCTTTAGCTGGATTGATTTCAGCACTGATGTCCAACGATAAACTAAGCGATCGGCAGCTTCGGTGTTATTCAAAGTATAGTCTAAGTGTAACTTGTCCCCGACAACACGAACGCGATTATTCGGGCTGGGCAAGTCTTCGGTTTGCAACCACCATCCTACTGATCGCTCAGCAATTTGATGGAGTCCAAAGCCCGGAACCAGTTTTGCGAATGGCGCTAACAACGGAGGCGCTTCTGCGGGAATCATATCTGCCAATACATTGCCGCTATTTTGCACCATGCCCATTGGGTAGGGAAAATCTGGTTCACCCCAGTAAAAATCATTCACAGCGATCGTCTTTTGAAACTTCGCCTGATTCGGTTCGCTATGGATTGACAACAGTGCGATCGCCTGATGCTTCATATAATTGCGCCCGACTTGATCGGAACTGTTCGCCAATCCATGAGGGTGTTTATCATTAGCCGAACGTAACAGTAAGGCTGCAGAGTTAATCGCCCCACAGGCAACCACGACAATATCAGCCTGGAAGTGATGTAACTCGCCATTGACATCAGTTTCTACTGCCGTCACTTGTCGTCCAGACTCACTAGTATGCAGCTTGAGGACTTTCGCATGTGTCAGCAATGTTACGTTAGGGTAACCCTGACGGGTGGGACGAATAGCATTAACCTCAGCATCAGCTTTTGCGCCTACCAGACAGGGATAGCCGTCAAAAGTATCGCAGCGAATGCACGGACTAAGAGTGCGATCAACCTCATTAAGTTTGAGCCCCAACGGCAGATTGAACGGGTAGTAACCCAGCTTGCTGATGCAGTCAGCGATTTCCTGCATATCTGGCTCATGACTCACCGAGGGATAGGGATATGGCTCACTACAAGGCGGTTCGGTTGGATCTTTGCCACGCTCTCCATGTACATCGTATAACTTCTCTGCTACGTTGTAGTATGGCTCAAAGTCCTGATACTTCAGTTCCCAGGCAGGAGAAATACCCCCTTTGTGAATCACTTGCTCAAAATCTCGCTCTCGCAACCGTAGTAATGCTGCCCCGTACAGTTTGGTATTTCCACCCACCCAGTAGCCTGTCTGCGGACGAAAGGGCTTGCCGTCTTTGTCGTACCACTCTTCTTCAGCGTGATAGCGTTCCTTTTGGTAAACCTCTTTGGCACTCCAGTTTTCTTTTTCTCTGGGGAGAAAATCGCCTCTCTCCAGCACTAAAATTTTCTTTTTAGTGTGTGCCAGTCGATATCCCAGTGTTCCTCCGCCTGCTCCGGTACCAATAATAATGATGTCGTAGTGTTCGTTCATGTTTATGAAACCCTTCCAGTAGGTGTGGAAACTGGGTTGTTATCTCTTAGGATCATGTGTTTGTTAGAGTTGTGAGCGATCGCTTCAGTCGTGTTCTATTTATAGCCGAGTCAGCAGTCACAAGAGGATTATCAATTTTAGCCCTTCGAGTCCACGTTAAAAAGAGAAGCGATTTTGGTATTTAAAGAAACACTTTTCTTAAAAATCGGTTTAATTGGTTGTTAATAACAATATTGAATAGCTCTTACGATAGATTCCTGTACTTAGGCTAAGACTCTAAGTACAGCGTTGCATTAATTCGTAGCGAATTTATCCATCATCTGTGCGACT
>CALMVQ010000022.1 GCA_937873135.1 uncultured Scytonema sp.
CTTTTGACTTTTGACTTTTGACTTTTGACTTTTGACTTCCCCGAAGGGGCTGACTGTCCCCTCCTGCATTTTAAATCTACTCGATTTTCCTAAAACCTATATCTGTTCAAGATTTCAATTTTTGTAGGCATTTTTTTTCTACGACGGGCTACGCCTACGCAGTTTTGAGAAAGCCTGAAATACCAATTCTGTCGTTATTACTTTGAAAACTTAGACTGATTGCTTTAGCCACTTCTTCTTACAGTGTTTGCCTGTTCACTAACTTTAATGTTCCTCCATTGCCTTCAACGTAAAGCAATATTTGGTGAATATGCTCTCGTTCTTGGTGGAATTAACACAAGTTTAGGCACAAGAGCCGATTGCAATCACTCTTCTACCACTTCTACCAAGTCCTCTATCATCACATCAAAGGTACGAGCTAACTTCTGGATGGCGGTAAAGTCAACCATCGACATCCCAGACGAACGGGCGTAGGTTCTGAGCGTACTGTAAACAACACCGGAACGATCTGATACTTCCTTGATTGTCCAGCCTTTCTCTGCAGCAAGTTCTCGAATCTTTAGCCTAATTATTCCCATTACCTATTGACAAATGACTACACCTAGTCGTTTAATAATATTCTATAAAACGATCGCCCTCCGGCCTGGAAAACTGTAGGGCGATCGCAATTTTTAACAATAATCCAACCAAGCGAGAAGATTTTCTCTCGTCGTTCGGAGTCTCGTCATATGGAGACAATTTTATGTTATCATCACTGCACCCAAAAGAGCTGACTATTCGGAAATCGAAAATTCTTCGCAAATCGCCGCTCCTCCGCTCGTTAGCGCGATTTGTCACAGAAGAGGCAGTTCGGCTGATATTCAAGATTAAATTTGAAGATATATATGTTGTCGAATGCTGGCGGCACGTAGTTTACGTCCATGCTAAAGGTATAAGTAAGTTTGTCAGCTACGCTGATTTCCCACCAATTTTGGGAGTTGAGCCACCTAGTCCTGCAGAAATTGCGATGTGGCGCAGGCGCTGGCAAAAACAAAACGACGCTTCTCAAAAGAAGCAAGCACCTAAGTGGTGGGCAGAATTTTTTGCCCATAAATTTTGGCAATCTTTGTCAGCTCCCATTTTGTATGATTGGGGCTTCTTAGTGAGGTTAATCAAATTTGCTTTTACTGAATCGACGTTAACGGAACTGCGTTCAATTTTTAGAAGAGCTAAGAGATACGTGGTGAGCGGTTAGTAGTTAGTGGTTCATAGACAACCAACAACTACTCCCGAAGCACCAGAAATGATTACCTAATATGATGAACCGCTCAATCGTCAAGAACATTCTTGTAAGAAAACAGAGAAGATCGGTAATCGTAGACTCCTGTTGGGAGTAAGATCTAACAACTAACTATGATCCTGTTCCGTAACCTTTGTTCTATATCGCTCTGCACGAGCCTGAGCTGACGCCATCACCTCGTCCATATTCTCCAGCATTTCGCCAGGGAAATTTTCCAAGACTCTGGTAGACAAGGCAACTCGACCTTTCCCTTCATCCAAGTCCAAGATAACAGCTTTAATTGGTTGACCAACTGTAAAAACCTTTTCCAGATTTTCAATAAATTTCTGGCTTACCTGCTTAATATGGAGCAAGGCACTAAGACCATTTAAATCTAGAAACACGCCAAAGGGCTTGATACCAGTTACCTTACCTTCCACTAGCTGACCTAATTCCAACTCACTGAAGCTGGCAGAACGAGTTGCCAAGCGCTGGGAAAGTATAAGTTTGTTGTTATTGCGATCAACTTCCAAAAAACCAACAGTGAGAGTTTTACCTTTGAGTGCGTCTAAATTATCTCGTTCAACCAAGTGCGATCGCGGAATAAATCCCCGCAAACCCTGTAACTCAATAGTTACGCCACCTTTATTCATATTAGTGACCAGCACTTGAACCGTCTGAGAATTTTCCTGCATTTGTGCCAGACGTTCCCAAATGTGCTTAATTTCCAACTGACGCCGCGAAAGAGTGACTTGACCTTCTGCATCCTGATCTCGGATAATCAAAAACTCTACGCTTTCTCCTAAAGGCAGCACCTCTGATAAATTTGTGACTGCTCTCAAAGATGCCTCATCGCGGGGGACGAAAGCTGATGACTTGCCACCAATATCAACGTAGACTCCATCTGAGTCAATTTGGTAAACTTTGCCATGTACAACCTGTCCCTTTTGAAACTGGTAGTCGTGTTTTTCTAGTGCTTTGGCGAAATCGTCCATTGTAAAGGACGAATTAGCTAATTGAGAAATTTTCGCTTCAGAATTCATGACATTTAAAGATAAATTGCTAATTGCTAACAGCTAATTGCTATTAGCCGTTAGCCACGAGCGGTCTAAACGGATATTCCTTGACTACCTAGCTGCTTAATTGTTCAAACAGTTGTTTTACCTGCTCCCAAGCATCGGCTGCAGCTTTAGGATTATAGCTGGCGCGACGGTCGCAGAAAAATCCGTGTTCAGCTCCATCGTAGCGAAACACATGATGCGGAATTTTGTATTTTTCTAACTCGGCATCAATTTGGTCTACTTGGTTGCTGGGAATGCTGCCGTCTTCTATGCCAAAGAAGGCGTAGAGGGTACCTTTGATTTCAGCTGTGTGAGTGATGGTGGGAGCACCACTCCCAATGGTGCGGGTGGCAATACCAGCACCGTAGAAGGAAGCAGTGGCTTTGATGTCTGGTAGGATGGCGGCTAGATATGCTACATGACCGCCAAAGCAGAAACCAATACAACCGAAACCATCTTTTTTCACTTCTTGAAGAGTTTTGAGGTGGTTGATGCTAAGCTGAATATCGCTCAGTAACTCTGAGGCATTGGTTTGCATGGCGTAAGTTCTGCCAATCTCAATATCTTGGTTTGTGTAGCCGCTCTCAAACCCTGGCGCATTTCTTTGAAAGAGTGCTGGTGCGATCGCCACATAACCTTCCTTGGCAATACGTTCTGTCACTTCCCGAATATGGTCGTTGACTCCAAAAATCTCCTGCAACACCACAACTCCCGGATAGGAACCGGGATCTGAAGGCTTAGCCAAGTAAGCCGATATTTGCACATCGTTTTGCGGAAGTTGAACTGTTATAGTGTCGATCACTCGCTCTGTCATAATAGTTTTTACTAGTGTGATGTTTAGCTCAAGGCTATGTCCGATCAAATTATCAATATACTAGTAGCAAACGTACTCGAAATTGCTCTTAGAAAAATATTTGCTCTTGTAACATTTGCACCTGGTAACAACCATGCACATCTATATTGCAGGCTTTGAAGCCTGAAGACTATCATTAGTCATTTGTCCTTTGTGACAAACGAGATCTCTAGGGCTCCCTTGGCGCGGGAAACCCTGAAGTTCGTTCTTTTTGTCGGAGACACAAACGTTAGCCAGTATCTCGGCTAATGAAAAGCCTGCCTTTAGAAGTCTTCCCAAGTGACTCTAAGAGTGTACGCTTGTTCGCTCTTGGCGTCGCCGCACGCCGCAAGGGCGAGGACAAGCAAGATCACTCTTTGCGCTCTCACCAATGACTGAGAACAACACTCACAAGTTAATGTCCAATCTAAATGTGTAACAGCTTAACACATCGCCATTAGTACACATGAGGTTCGGTGATGCTTCAATTCCGTATTCAGCCAGACAGTGAAATCCCCGCATCTACCCAACTGTTAAATCAAATTCGGTATGCGATCGCTTCTCGGCAATATCCGCCAGCTTATAAATTGCCTTCAACACGGGCGTTAGCAATGCAAACTGGTTTGCATCGTAACACTATTAGTAAAGTTTACCGTCAATTAGAGGAGGAAGGATTTGTAGAAAGTCTTGCTGGTTCAGGGATTTACGTTCGGGCTCAAGGCCATGAGGGTGGTAGTAAACTACAATCGCCAATTCTCAAGCAACATCCTCAGGCATACAAAGTTGTTCAGCAGGCACTTGACGATCTACTTTCTCAAGGCTGCTCGCTCAATCAAGCGCGTGAGCTATTTTTAGCAGAAATTGACTGGCGTTTGCGTTGTAGTGCGCGAGTGCTAGTTGCTGCTCCCTCTCAGGACATCGGTGTTGGAGAGTTAATGGTGTGTGAGTTGGAACAGGCGCTAAAAATACCAATTCAGTTGGTAGAAATGGAAAAATTAGCAGGTGTGCTAGATCAAACTTCCTCAGCAACAGTGGTTACAAGTCGGTATTTCATTGGACAAGTGGAAATAATCGCCGCACCAAAAGCCGTGCGCGTCATTCCCTTAGACATCCAAGACTACGGCAAAGAGTTAAACCAGTTTAAAAATCTGCCAAAAGATAGTTGTCTTGGCATAACTAGCCTCAGTCCAGGAATTCTTCGAGCCATGGAAGTCATCCTTCATGGTTTGCGGGGGGATGAAATACTCGTCATGACTTCGCAGCCAAAAGATGCTTATAAGCTTCAAGCTATGGTGAAGCGGGCACAGGTAATTTTTAGCACCGATAAAGAAAGCTTTGCGGCAGTGCAAGCAGCTTTACAAGTCGCGATGGAAGACATTATTCGTCCACCTAGACTAATTTGTGCCGACAACTATATTGGTATTAATTCTATCAACTTGCTGAAGCGAGAATTAGGTTTAGGATAATGGTTAGTAGTTAGTGGTTAATTGTTAATCATTGGTTATTTAATTTACCACTATCTACGACCGACTAACTATTGTAAAAACTCTCTTACCAGCTTTATGTAGGTAGCAGCATCCTCTAGCATCGGAAAATGAGCAGTGTCGGAAATTATAGCAAATTCAAATTTGTCATTTAGTGCTGCTGCAAGACGTCCCATTTGTGCGGGAATAATCTTGTCATACTGCCCAGCTACCAGCAGTGAAGGCGCTGTTATTTTTGTAAACTTCTGCGGCATTAACTCTGCTGTCGTTTTACTGACAGAAGTAAAAATTGTACCTAAGGCTGCATGATAATCGGCTTGGAGAAAATCTTGCAAGAAAGCCCGACGCTCGGCTGCTGGTATGGGACGATACAGAAATCGAGCCATAAACATAGAGTCAACAAACGGTATTTTCACAAGCCACCGGGGACGAAATTTGACAACGTAGCTCCCAAATTTGTGAAAGGCGGCAAATGCCTTTTCTTCATACTCAAAAATGCCGCTACAAGTCAAAATTGCCTTTTCCACCCGGTGGGAGTATGAATTGACAAACAAAGTATCGATAGAAGCGCCCATTGAATGAGCATGGAGAAAAACACGCGGCAACTGCATCCGCTCAAGCAAAACTGCCAAGTGGTCAGCGTATTCCTCTAACTCATACGTTAATTCTCTAATTGCGTCGGATTCTTCCAAGGATGAAGACGACTCGATCACAAATTCACTCGCGCCATGTACAGTTGGTTTCCGCTACATTTTTCCTAGACAAAAACGGACAACCTTAGCATTTTTAGGGGGTTGATCTGTTGTGTTATTGCGAATATCGTCAATAACCCCCTAAAAATGCTCCGAGATCGTCGTTTTTAGTGACGATTTTGTATAAGGTTGTCCGTTTTTGTCCGGGTTCATCCCAACCCGTGCGATGCCCTTGGCAACGGCTTAAGCCGTATCGCCCAAATCCCCGTAAATCGTAGAGCAAACAATCAAATTTGTCGCATAAAGCATCGGCAGTACTTTTCCAATACCTTGCTGAACCACCCCAACCGTGGATAAAAACCATCACTGGCTTAACTTCAGTAGATGATTTTCTGATCCACTCATAGTAATGCTCTACGCCACGAACATTGATGTATGGCATTTTGATAGGGGGAAGGGAGAGAGGGGGAGAGGGGAGTAAGAATTAAGAGTATATAACTATTATTCCTCACTCATTACTCCTCACTTTTTTTATTCCTCAGCACTCAGCACTCAGCACTCAGCACTGATTTAAGCTGATTCTGACTTGGGTAATGAAGATGGATGTAAAAGCAGTTCAGCAGTGGATCGCTTCTCTACCATTTCCCGCGTTACCATGCAGCGAGTTACATCCTTACGAGAGGGTAATTCGTACATGACCTCTAGCATCAATTCTTCTATGATACCTCTTAGTGCCCTTGCACCAGTTTTACGGCGGTAGGCTTCTTGAGCGATCGCTCGCAAGGCTTCTGGTTTGAACTCTAACTGAACGTTATCCATCTTCAGTAGCTTTTGGTACTGCTTCACCAAAGCGCTACGCGGTTGAGTCAAAATTGCCATCAGCGCTTCTTCATCTAGAGGATCTACCACTGCCACCATTGGCACTCGTCCAATAAATTCTGGAATCATGCCAAATTTTACTAGGTCATCTGGTTCTAGATAGCGGAGAGTATCTGCTGTGCGCTTGTCTTTTGACTGTCCCTCTCCAGGTTGGATAAATCCTATTGACTTTTTGCCCACTCTCTGCTCTACAACCTTTTCTAAACCGACAAAGGCTCCACCGCAGATAAATAGGATATTACTCGTATCAATTTGGATGCAATCTTGATAGGGGTGTTTGCGTCCTCCTTGGGGGGGCACATTGGCGACTGTTCCCTCCAACATTTTTAGCAAAGCTTGCTGTACGCCTTCGCCAGAAACATCGCGTGTAATCGAAGGATTTTCACTTTTGCGAGCAATTTTATCTATCTCATCAATATAGATAATTCCTCGCTGCGCTTCTTCTACATCTAAATCGGCGACTTGTAACAGGCGCAGCAAGATATTTTCTACATCTTCCCCGACATAGCCTGCTTCAGTTAAAGTCGTCGCATCAGCGACAGCAAAGGGTACATCCAGAATTTTCGCCAGAGTTTGCGCTAGAAGAGTTTTGCCACAACCAGTGGGACCTATAAGCAATATATTGGACTTTTGCAATTCTACAGAGTCATCTACTGAACCTTTGCCACTGCCTTTAGATTGAGCAACTGCCAATCGTTTGTAGTGATTGTAGACTGCGACTGAAAGCACTTTCTTGCCTTCTTCTTGGCCAATGACGTGTTCGTCTAGATACTTTTTAATCTCTCGTGGCTTCGGCATTTGATTAAACGAGAGACTGGCTGTGCGGGCACGACGTTTTTGTGGTGGTTCTGACTTAGGGGCTGGTTGCGATGATGCCGCCCCATTCGTGTCGAGCAACTCCTCATCTAGTATTTCATTACACAAGTCAACACATTCATCGCAGATGTATACTCCCGGTCCGGCGATTAGTTTACGCACCTGCTCCTGGGACTTGCCACAAAACGAACATTTTAAATGGGAGTCGTACTTAGACATACCAGCCTCTTATTTCAGAATCGTGACGTTTTCCCCTACGGTGGGAAGATTTTGCCTAGAGATAACTTGATCGATCAACCGATAATTTTTTGCTTCTTCTGCCGACATGAAAAAGTCCCGTTCGGTATCGGCTTCTATTCTTTCCAATGGTTGACCTGTGTGCTTAGCCAGCAACTGATTTAACTTGGACTTATGATAAAGAATTTCTCTGGCTTGAATCTCAATGTCAATGGCTTGCCCTTGAGCACCACCTAGCGGTTGGTGAATCATAATGCGGGAGTCAGCTAAAGACATCCGCTTACCTGCAGTTCCTGCTGCTAACAAAAATGCCCCCATGCTAGCGGCTAAGCCAAAGCATATTGTAACAACATCAGGACGAATTTGTTGTATGGTATCATAAATTGCCATACCAGCAGTCACAGATCCACCTGGTGAGTTGATGTATATCTGGATATCCTTTTCTGAGTCTTCAGCATCTAGAAATAACAACTGGGCGACAATTGAGTTAGCGACAGCATCATCTATTGGCGTTCCCATAAAAACGATGCGCTCTCGCAGTAACCGTGAGAAGATGTCAAAAGCCCTTTCTCCCACACCTGATTGTTCTACCACCATCGGGACGATGTTGCTAGGACTGTAATGGGAGCTAATTTTCAATTGACTCGAACTGCTAATTTCGTAATTTCCCGACTGCGATACAAGCATAAAAGAACTTTTGACAATTAATTAGGACAAAGAGTTATACGGCTAAGGCTGCTTATTTTGAAGATCCTCAATTTTTATCTTAGCGATTTGTTGACCATTATGCCTCATTTGACACTTTCGCGCCTTTTATGAGACGAAGACGGCTAATTATTATTATGGCGCATAACAAACATAGGAGACAGCAGACAGGAGTTGACTATTATGGCGCTCATCTGAAGTGTGTACAGGAGTAGGATTGAAGGCAAGCAAGAGAGCCAGAGGTTTTCACTCACGAAAAACGTTATGAAATTTCACTCATGATCCAATCGGGATCTGTCTTACCAAGATGGATCTGCCTGTCGTACAGAATCATCCTGTTGACTCCTGTCTCAAAGCAAAGGATGTATTCTTCGCTCTTGGGCTTAGCAGCAATCAGCCTTACAGGAGTAGAGTCGGCTAATTGCTCGTTAAAACCGTCTGCTTTTAGCTTTCGTTCTCCTCTGAGTGTACTACTGAGCTTTCTACGGTAATTGTAACGGGTTCAGACTCGACTCCAGTCAAGTTTTCTACAACTGCCGCAGTTTGTTCTGATTGAGTTGAAGTCGGGGCATCTGCTTCTACAAGTTCCTCTTCTGAAGAAGTTTCCGTACTTAAAGAACCCTCAGGGACAAGTTCGACTGTTGAGTGTTCCAAAAGCCAATCAATAATTTTCTCAGTTAACAGTTCGTTTTCCACCATTGAACGCAGTTTGTCTTGGTCAACGTCTTGATCTGAGTATTGCTGTATGGTTTGTTGAACTTTAGCTTCGATTTCTTCCGGTGTAACCTGAATAGATTCGCGTTCGGCAACATGTTGTAGAGCAAGCGATCGCTTAATGCGTTCAATCGCTTCACCACGGGAACGTTCTCGTAACTGGGGAATAATCTCTTGGGTGAACAACTTTCTGACATCCAAGCCTTGTTGAGAAAGCCGCATTGCTGTTTGTGTCAGCATGGCATCCACTTCCTGCTGAATTATCGTTTCTGGCAAGTCAACAGACGCTTGTTTGATTAGTTCAACCAGTAAAGCTTCCTGCTTATTCGCTTTAGTTTTTTGTTCGGTTTCTGTTTGAAAGCGTTCTTCTAAAGAATTGCGAAACTCAGCTAAAGTCTGGTAATCGCTGACTTCTTGGGCAAACTCATCGTTCAACTCTGGTAGTTCTTTTTCCTTCAGTTCTTTCAGCGTCACCGTAAACAGAGCTGGTTTTCCTGCTAGCTCTTCATTTGCGTAAGGATCTGGAAACTGGGCGGAAACTTCTTTAGTTTCTCCAGGATTCATCCCCACCATACCCGTAACAAAACCGGGAATAAATTTGTCTTCCTGTAACTCTACTTGAAAATCTGTTGCTTCTCCCCCTGGTATTTCCTGGGCTGTTGAGGCAACGTCATTTCCGTCACCTGACGTTATGACACCTTTAAAATCCACCACGGCAATATCGCCTATTTGTGCCGCTCGTCCTTCTACAGGAACTAACGTCGCCATCTCTTGGCGTTCTTTTTCCAGTGCTTTGTCAACTTGCTCCGGATCGGATTTGACTTCTTCTGCTTGGAATTGCAAACCCGTGTATTGACTCAAATTTACGGATGGTGCCACATCAACCGCAGCAGAAAAAGTCAGGGGTTTGCCCGGTTCATAAATATTAATCAACTCTTCAAAGGTGGATAGCAATTGCGGTTGACCGATCGCCGGAATTTCTTGTTCCTTTATTGCTTGCGTGATTCCTTCTTGAACTAATTCCTCCAGTGCTGCCACCTTGATTCTGGTTGCGCCAAGACGTTGTAACAAAATCTGTCGAGGCACCTTACCTTTACGAAACCCTGGAATATTTGCAGTACTGGCTAAGTTTTTAACGACTTGTTCATAAGTTTGCTTGGTCTTCTCTGGCGCGATCTCTATCTCCAGACCAATTTGACTTGCGGGAAGTTTCTCCTGAATGACTTTCATACTTGTGTTCGAGCTTTTTGTATTTATTATGACTAGTAATTACGGAGCTATACTGGGCTTGTGTGTGCGCTTTTGTCTAAAACACTTGCCCTAAATCGCTTCATTATTTCGTAAGAACTGCCGAGTAGGGGATAAGAGCGCTTTATAGGAAGATTTTCAACGCACTGAAAGGAATCCACTGGCTGAGCCAAAGCTACTGGCACCTGCTCCTCCAAAAGCGAGGAGCGTAGTAGGGAGTACGATCTCTCTGTTGTGCCTACAGAGTATCCCAACTCCTCCAAGTCCCTTCGTGCTGCGTGCGATTCTCCCTTCTTTCCATGACCCAGTTCTCTATAATTAGAGGGCTAAAGCCGTGATATCCTGATTTTTATCGGGATGTTCGTACTTCCGTTGGTCTAGACTTAGGTTTCATGACAGCAAAGACAGTAGCTATTGCTACAACACAGAGGTGTTGGTGATAGCTGAGTTTATTAGCTGACTGATTTCAGTCCATTTGGATAATACTACATCAATCTTCCTAGCAACGCACCAAAACTAGCTTTGGTTTGAAGAGCTATCTCCTAATTCCACAGCCAACATTTCTACTTAATATATATATATAGATGGTGGTATGTTATATAATAAATATTTTCGCAGGAGTGTAGCTCGAGTTTATAATTAAATGTAAATTCAGTTAGCATAGGGTCTTCTCTATCAGCTATGAGAAATTTTTTGTATACATGGGAAAAAAATAGACCTATGACAAATTATATAGACTCTCAAGCTAAAGTCTGAATGCTTATAATTAAATCTTGTAAATTGCCAAGACACTTAGCCGAAAAAATAAAATAGTATTAAAGTAAGAAATACATATGCATTCAGTAATCAGCTATGCTCAGGGATTTTATAAAGTAAGGTAACATAAATTGAGTTTTAAAAAATGGTTCAGACTTTGGAGTGCTGAGAAACTACAGTGAAACCAAAGTAGTATTAACATCTATTTAATATCTGCTACAGTTAGTGAAACTAACATATGGATAAATTTTGAGAACTGCCAAGAAATAAGCTGATTTTTATATGAAAGGAGGAAGCAAGTTTGTCTAAATCCTATCGGATAGCTATATTGGGAGCAACTGGTGCTGTTGGCAAAGAGTTGCTAGAATTACTAAATGAGCGTAATTTCCCTGTGCAGGATTTAAAGTTGCTGGCATCAGAACGCAGTGCAGGGCAAAAAATATCTTTTAAAGGGGAAAATTTAAGAGTGGAGGCAGTGGGAGAGCGTGCCTTTGATAAAGTGGACTTACTTCTGGCAAGTGCAGGGGGTTCGATCTCAAAAATTTGGATACCAAAAGCTGTCGCAGCAGGT
Source organism: uncultured Scytonema sp. (assembly GCA_937873135.1). Classification (GTDB taxonomy): domain Bacteria; phylum Cyanobacteriota; class Cyanobacteriia; order Cyanobacteriales; family Nostocaceae; genus Rhizonema. Next base: position 11,254 of record CALMVQ010000022.1, read on the forward strand.
GCAGTGGTGATCGATAACTCAAGTGCGTTTCGCATGAATCCGGAAGTTCCCCTAGTCGTTCCAGAAGTCAATCCAGAAGCTGTAACTTGCCACAAAGGCATTATAGCAAATCCCAATTGTACAACGATATTAATGACGGTAGCGGTGTGGCCATTGCATAAAGTCAGACCCGTGAAACGGATTGTGGCAGCAACTTATCAATCAGCTAGTGGTGCTGGGAACAGAGCAATGGAAGAAGTCAAAAACCAAACCAGTGCTATTCTAGCAGGCGAAAAACCAGTTGCCGAAGTGTTTCCTTACCCGTTGGCGTTTAATTTATTTTCGCACAACTCCCCCATGAATCAAGAGGGTTACTGCGAGGAAGAAATGAAAATGGTCAATGAAACTCGCAAAATATTTGGGAATCAGCAGATAAGAATTACTGCAAGTTGTGTACGTGTTCCCGTACTTCGGGCCCATTCAGAAGCGATTAATCTAGAATTTGAGACACCTTTCTCTCCAGAAGAAGCTAGAAAAATTTTAAGTCAAGCTCCGGGTATAAAAATAGTAGAAGATGGGAAAGCAAATTACTTCCCCATGCCCATAGAAGCAACAGGTAAAGATGAAGTTTTAGTGGGGAAAATTCGTCAGGATATATCTCATCCCTGTGGATTGGAATTGTGGCTGTGTGGCGACCAAATCCGGAAAGGTGCGGCGTTGAATGCAGTGCAAATTGCAGAGTTGTTAATAGAAAAAAATTTGCTGAAACAAGATCATGGGCGGGTAATCGCTGCATGAACACCGTTGACGATCAGTTACAAAGAGCGGAAATAGGTTATTACAATAGAAAACCACCAAGATACAAAAAAACTGCATAGGGAAATTTAGGAGTGAAAAGAGGGTGGTAGATTTTGGCAGAGTTTTAACCGCTATGATTACGCCGTTTAAAGGAGATGGCAGCGTCAACTATGCGATCGCCGCAGAACTGGCAGAGCATCTTGTGGATAACGGTACAGATACATTAGTGATGTGTGGGACAACAGGAGAATCTCCTACCCTAAGTTGGGAGGAGGAATTTCAGTTGTTTACTGCGGTTTTGGAAGCAGTAGAAGGAAAAGCTCAGGTAATTGCGGGATGTGGTTCCAATTCTACAAAAGAAGCGATCGCAGCTACACAAAAAGCTGCTAAAATAGGTATACATGGAACCTTACAAGTTGTTCCTTACTACAACAAACCACCGCAAGCAGGACTTTATCAGCACTTTCAGGCTATAGCGCAAGCTTCGCCCGATTTACCAGTGTTGATATACAACATTCCTGGTCGCACCGGTCAAAATCTTCATCCAGAAACAGTTGCCCGGTTAGCAGAGGTAAGGAACATTGTCGGGATAAAAGAATCTACTGGTAGCATAGACCAGGTGAGCGAGATTCGGCGCTTGACGCCACAAGAATTCCAGATCTATTCTGGTGATGATTACATGACTCTACCCTTATTAGCAATAGGGGCTAAGGGCGTGGTAAGTGTGGCATCTCATTTGGTAGGAAATCAAATAAAACAGATGATCCTGGCTTTTCGTTCTGGTCAAGTTCAGGAATCAACTGAAATTCATCTCAAACTCTTCCCGTTGTTCAAAGCTTTGTTCGCAACGACAAATCCCATCTTAGTTAAGAAAGCATTGGAACTGCAAGGTTGGGAAGTGGGTTCCACTCGTCTACCGCTTTGGGAAGCTGACTCACAAGTTTGTCAAGAATTAGAAGTCATTCTGAAAGAACTTAATTTAGTCAAGTCAGGAATTCATTAAGCGCTTGGGTAACAGGTGATGAAAGTATATATCAAAATTGTGCGTAATTTTAACAATGTTGCGTATGTTAAACCTGTGCTACGACTGACAAATATAGTATGAATTCTGAGTGTCTAGAAATCGTATAGAAATTGAAAATCTGAGTCATTTTCATACTGACTTTATAGATATCCTGTGTTATCCATCCTACAAAAACGCTCATCAAATAACTTTCACTCTTATTAACAACAAAGAACAATAACTAAGGAGAAAATGACTAAAAACGAAATTAACTCTGCCCTAAAAATTATTCCGTTGGGCGGATTACACGAAATTGGCAAAAATACCTGTGTCTTCGAGTATGAAGATGAAATCGTTCTATTAGATGCAGGCTTAGCTTTTCCTACAGAAGCGATGCACGGCGTCAATATAGTCTTGCCAGACATGACTTATCTACGGGAAAATCGCCACAAAATTAAAGGCATGATTGTTACCCACGGTCACGAAGACCATATCGGGGGAATTGCCTTTCACTTGAAGCAATTAGAAATTCCCGTTATCTACGGTCCTCGTCTGGCAATGGCAATGCTTGAGGGGAAATTAGAAGAAGCAGGGGTGCGCGATCGCACAGAATTAAGAACCGTCCAGCCACGCGACGTTGTCCGGATTGGCAAGCACTTTTTTGTGGAATATATCCGCAACACCCACTCCATAGCCGATAGCTTCACCATTGCCATGCACACTCCCGTTGGCTTAGTTATCCATACAGGGGATTTCAAATTTGACCACACACCTGTAGACGGTGAGCATTTTGACATCCAACGGCTTGCCGAACACGGTGAAAAAGGTGTGCTTTGCCTTCTTAGCGATTCCACGAACTCGGAAGTACCTGGATTTACGCCTTCAGAACGTTCAGTTTATCCGAACTTAGAGCGGATTTTCCTTCAAACTCCTGGAAGACTACTTGTAACCACCTTTGCTTCCAGCGTGCATCGCATCAACATGATTTTGCAGTTGGCGCAGAAGTATAACCGTGTCGTCGCGGTAGTCGGGCGTTCAATGCTGAATTTGATTGCCCATGCCCGCAATCTTGGTTACATCAAGTGTGAAGATAATCTGCTACAGCCGTTGCATGTTATCCGTAATATGCCGGAGGAAAAAGTACTAATATTGACCACAGGTTCTCAAGGAGAGCCAATGTCGGCGATGACTCGCATTGCCAATCAAGAACATCCCCATCTGAGAATCCGTCAGGGAGATACGGTGGTCTTCTCAGCTAACCCAATTCCTGGCAATACAATCGCTGTCGTTAACGTCATCGACAAGTTAATGATGCAGGGAGCGAATGTGATCTACGGACGGGAGAAAGGAATTCACGTCTCCGGTCACGGGTGTCAAGAAGACCAAAAGCTGATGATCGCACTGACGCGACCCAAATTCTTCGTACCAGTTCACGGTGAACATCGAATGCTCGTGAAGCACTCCCAGACAGCACAAAGTATGGGGATTCCGACTTCTAACATGGTGATTATTCAGAATGGCAATGTCATAGAACTAACCGAAGAATCAATTCGTGTTGCAGGAAAAGTGCCAGCCGGGATCGAACTGGTGGATACCTCCGGTTCTGGCATGGTGAGCGCGAAGGTTTTACAAGAACGGCAACGCATGGCAGAAGAAGGCATTGTCACGATCGCCGCAGCCATAGATTGGAGTGGCAAGTTGATGGCAAAGCCAGAAATTCACTTGCGGGGTGTTGTTACAACCATCGAGCGATCACTCCTGCAAAAGTGGGTTCAACAACGAATTGAAGAAATTCTCAGCCAACGCTTTGCCGAATTTGCTTCTGAAGGAGAACAATTGGACGTAGACTGGGGTGGATTGCAAGGGCAGTTAGAGCGAGAATTAATGCGTTCTTTGAAACGGGAACTGCATTGTCAACCATCTGTGACTTTATTGATGCAAATCCCCGATGAGCCAGTGAAAGTTAGCGACGGTAGAAGGCGTCGTACCCGCACTGCGGCTCAAGTTGCTTCGTGAAAAATAGGTAATTGGTAATAGGAAAAAAGAACAATTATCTATTACCAACTTTGAGTATGTAACTTTAGCAGTTATAAATCAAACGCGCTCCAAACAAGACCCCTGACTTTTCAAAAAAGTCGGGGGTCTGTGTTGTGTAATTTGTAACCGTTTAAGGCATACGCGAAAGTCGAAGATCGCGCTCCGTTCGCGCTGGCGCACTTTTTACTTTTTAAGTTCACTCCACGGCAGGTTCTAGCATCCGAATTGTTCCGAACCGAGCATCTATTTCGACATTTAGACCGATGGGTAGTGTCAGAATTGTCTCAATATGACCGATCGCTGCACCAGACCAAGCCGGAATGCCTAGTGGTTTGATGTGATCCCAAACAACTTCTTCAAGGGTGAGAGAACCGTAGTCAGCATCAGGCAAACATTCGGTACATTGTCCAAAAATAAAACCCGCAAGTCGGTTAAAGACACCCGCAATTTTGAGATGCGTCATCATACGGTCAATGCGGTAAATATTTTCGTGAGTATCTTCTAAAAATAGAATTGCGCCGTTTAAATCAGGTAAGTACGGGGAACCCAAAATAGCTGAGAAAACTGAAAGATTCCCACCGATTAGTTTACCTTGAGCACGACCGTCAGTAATAGTCCGTACCCGGTACTTCACCTGCATCAAGCGATCGCTATCATCGGCATCTTTAATGTTTTGAAAGGTGACAGCTTCACCCTTGAACAAAACGCGGCGAAAGTATTCTGTTTGAGTCGTTTTCCAGCCAGTCAGTCCGTTGGGACCGTGAAATGTGACAAGGGAAGTTTTCGCATTTAATCCCAGAATTAAAGCAGTCAAATCGCTGAAACCTACAAGAATCTTTGGATTTTGGCGGATGCGATCATAATCCAGGTAAGGCAGCATCCGACTACATCCCCATCCACCACGAATTGGTAGAATGGCGGCAACAGAAGAATCTTTAAAAAACTGATTGATGTCACCAGCACGGTCAACATCTTTGCCTCCTAAATAACCATACCGATCTAGAACATGAGGTGCAAGTCGGGGCACTAGTCCCAATGCCCGGACTGCGTCTAAGACAATTTCAAGTTCTTCGCGGACAAATACAGCACCAGCAGGACTGACAATCCCGACAACAGAACCGGGCTGCAAACGTTTGGGTTTCAACAAGGGTTGAGGTGCTGCTCTCCCTAACTTGAAGGGAGATGTTAACATTGAAGCGGTCTTAGTTATACTGATGAGAAAGTGACGGCGGAGCATTCAGACTCTTCGTAAATTTCCTGTTACGGAATATAAAGTTTATTTCGATTATTTTGCAACACTAGACGTGGAACTACTTACCAGTATTTTCAGTAATTATACTTATTTTTTAGGTTTTTTCTCAAAAGCATATACAATATGTATCTGAGGGTAGAGAGCTTTAACAAAAATTAATATAAGTTAAGTTATAGATAAGATAAGGGAAGAGACTTCCCATTCCAGGCAAATTGCGCTTAACTTGACTTAATATTAAACAGGTTGAAACTAAAATGGCTACCTGAAAAGTAGCGTCCATTTCGGTAACAGCATGATTCGTCCGGGAAAGTCCGATGGCAGGTTGTATACCTTGTTTGGACAGGGGAAGACCCTCAATAAAATAGAGGAGTGTACCATGAAGGTATTTGATAGTACCACAAAAAGAATTTTCGTCTCAAGCTGGGTCTTACTAAATCAAGCACATGCAAATGGAGATGGTTTAACTCAACCACACCATCCTTCCTCCAAACCTTACGGTGATATTTTCCAACCCTTGCGGCAGTGGTTAGACAACATCCAAGTCCGCGATCGCCAACTAGCTCACCGTTTGTGCAAAGTGATTCCTGCCCAGTGTCCGTTTGAGCGTGATGTGAAATTATTGGGGAAAACCCTGTTTCATATCCCACCCATGTGTAAAATCAATCCCTTATATGAAGAATTGGTTAGCTTACGTTTTCGAGCACTGTGCTATTTAGCCGATGAGTGTCGCGAAGATGTAACACAGTACTGCTGAGACGAGGCGCGTAGGGGTGGGTTTAATCCATAGACATCTGAGGAAACACGAGACTTGTGAAACCCGCCCGTACAGAAGGCGGGAAGGCACGTAGAAAATTCCACCAATCTATTAACTAACAACTAACAACCAATTATTTGTTTTGCCATTTTTGAGTTGCTTCCCGAGCTTGTTTGTAAGCGGTTGTCCCTTCTGGAACTAAAGTTGCAGTCTCTATTGCTGCTTTAAATTCCCCATGATTAGCGCGACGGTTAGCAAGATTCAATATTTTTTGACTCCATTGATCGATAGATTTTTGAGCATCATCGAAACCTGGTTCATCAGGTGCAACTTTCTTCGCAACTTCGATAGCACGATTGTAAGTAGAAGCCTGTTGTGGCTGAATTAAGGCATTAGCTGCGTCTAAAACAGTTTGGTTACTCACATACTGCTTTGCTTGTTCCCGCCATTGCCTTACAGATTCTTGTGCTTTTGTATACAGTGAGTCGTCTTTGTCAATCAACTGGGCAGCTGCGATCGCACCTGCATACTGTCTTTGCTTAGCACGAACTGCTGCCAACTCTAAAATCATCTTGCTCCAAATCACAATATTTTGTTGAGCTTCTTCGTAAAGAGGTTCACCAGGTTTATTTTTACGGGCAGTGGCGATCGCCGAGTCCAGATCGCTTGCCTGAGTAGGTTTTAAGGATAATTTCGTCAACTCTGAGAGTGCCTGCTCGCGCTGTTTGGCTTGGAGAATAGGAGAGATTGGCTGTACGGGTGGTGGAGTTTCTGGTTCAAGTGGTGTAGGTGGGGTGGTTGTGACAATAGCCAAAGGTTTCGCAACCTTTGTTTCCGGAGTTGCTGTTTTGAGCGATGCTGGAAGAATCTCTTCAACTCTAAAACCAGCTTTATTACGGAAGAAAACCACCGCGATCAAACATATTAGTAATATTGTAGTTGCACCCCACAGAAGAAACAGTTGCCAAAACTGAGGGGTGCTGTTTGCTATGGGTTTTAGCTGAAAGTTATTTCCTGTCATCGGGAGTTTCGGAGACACGGGGAAATCATCCTTCTGTGCATCTGAGCGTCTCCCCTTCTCCTCGTCCTCTTCTCTCTCCCATATCCTTTGCTCCGTCGCTACGTGCGAATACTGAACTGAGGGAGCAGCAATTATTGCAGGTAATTTCTCTTCTACACGTTGCTCTTTTTGCACTTCCAATTGAGGATAAATGAATTCCTTTGTTGGGGAGATGACAGCAACAGGGTTTTGTGTTGGAAGCCAGTGGTGTTGGCATAACTCTGGAGTGCGAACGCTTAAGTATCTTTCCAAATCTGCTAAGTCGCTGCTATAACCGGAACGCACCGCTTCTAACAACACGGCGCTAAACAAGGAGTGACCGATTTCGCTACTTTCGTAGGAAAATTGCTCTGGTTGGCAAGACAGAATTACAGACATTTGGAGTTCTTGGGCTAATTCTATTGTTTCAAGCCCAATCGGAGTTTCTGCTTGAGTTCCAGAAGCACGGTTGATATCCAGCAAAACCACTGTATCAAGAGCTGCAACTTGCAGACTTTCAAAGAGCGATCGCACTTCAATGCCAGTCTCTTCCACGCGCTCAGAGTTTCCTTCCACTGGCATCAAGTAATCTTGTCCATTGTAGTTAACGCCGTAACCGCTAAAGAAAAACCACAGTTTATCCTCCGGTTGCCAACAAGCTGCTGCCAAATCTTCAAGCAAAAGGAGAATATTCTCCTTCGTAGGATAGGTAGATCTATCTCCAAGAGGGGATGAAGTCTCTGTCATCAGCAGACACTGTTGCGGTGAAAAGCCTTCAATCGCCAATAAATCTTTTAACGCCTCAGCATCTGCTTGAGCGCAAGCTAGAGGTTGAAAGAATTGATACTGATTAATGCCAATAGTGATCGCCCAGTTATTTGCCATAGTGCTTTTTGTTTACTAGCCTTTTCAATAATTCTCAGCACTCATTGCTCAGCACTGTTTAGTAATAGTTGGCTTTGCTGAAAAAACAAAGTTAACCTAATGTCTAATAGCCTAATTTCGTAGTCCTGAGTAGAACTCCACAGAAAATGTGGAGGGATTGAATAAGGAAAAAGGTTTTTTGTCTCTCGCTTTTAAATTCGAGAGCTTCTGACCGTTTTCGCTTAAAAGAAGTGCAAGATACATAGAATGCCAATAGTCTAAAATACACCACTCAAAACTCAGGACTGTTTTGGGGATTATCATCTAACCTCACGTAAGAAGTCATTTTTATTACCTTTTTCCTTATAAATGACTTTTACTCTATTCAAATTCATTTGTTATAGCTAGGAGCTAAGAAGTTATGAGGAGGAGTTGTGTTTACCAGCCATTTTTTCAAATCAGTGGTCAGTTGGAGACGTTTATTCAATCTATGCTATTAATTAGCAAGAAAATCCGGACTGCTAATGCCTTATTTTTGATGGGTTTAGGAGTTCCTTTGTGGTTAGTTTTTGAAGCACTCTCACCCCAGATTGTGCAAGCTTACACCGCTAGAGTAGATCTCTCTATTGATCGTCTCCCAGAAGAAAACTACGAAACCTTACTGCGAAGAGCGGAAACGGCTGCGAGAGCAGGTGCTCAACGCAGCTTTGATCGTGATATTTTAGTAACAGATGTTTCAATCATCGTTTCCGTACAAAATTATGGTGCGATCGCACCAGTTTTAGAGTTGGCAGCCAGTCGTCCGCAATGGCGCAGTTACCCCGATCCCAAACGTTGGGCAACTTACTTCAAATCCACGCGATCGCTCCTCTATTTTGAATCAACCAAAAACCCCACAGCTCAAGTACCTACAACTACCCCTACAGCACAACCACAACCTACAACTCAACAATTTATTAATACGCCACAACCACAACCGCAACAACCAACTCAACAATTTATTAATACGCCACAACCACAACCGCAACAACCGACTAATCTTCCACAAGTTACACCATCACCTCCGTCTTCGGTTCCGGTACCGAAATAGCAATTAGCACCCCAATGTTTTTATTCACGAATCATTGAGGATTACTCTAGAATAGGAAGGTTGTCAAAAATTGCAGTATCCGCTATTATGGCTGTTCCTAAGAAGAAAACATCCAAGTCCAAACGAGATAAACGCCGAGCTACTTGGAGGCACAAAGCCGCAGTTGAAGCTCAGAAAGCTATTTCTCTAGGCAAGTCGATCTTGACTGGACGTTCGACATACGTTTATCCATCGACAGAAGAAGAGGAAGAGGAACAATCCTGACGTTAGAGTGAGTCGATGCAGGTTTAATTCATAACGAAGATCCCCGACTTCTTATAGAAGTCGGGGATCTGTACTCTTAACCTAAAAGTCGTCTCAACCAAGGCAATTTGCCTTCATAAGGAGCGTAAAGCAGTTTCAAATCAAATAAAAAAGATCTGTGGAGTACACTTTTGTAATGAGAAAAGGTGTCAAAACTAGCTTTGCCGTGATAGCTTCCAATACCGCTTTCACCCACACCACCAAATGGTAAAGAAGAAACAAAAAAATGCTTCATTGTATCGTTGATACAAACTCCTCCAGAGGAGGTTTCTTGCAAAACGCGCTTTTGCAAGTTTTTGTTATTTGAAAATAGATATAAAGCCAAAGGTTTCTCTCTAGAGTTAATTAAGGCGATCGCTTCACTGATATCTGTATATTCAATCACAGGTAAAATTGGACCAAAAATTTCCTCCTCCATCACCGGATCTTCCCAAGACACGTTATCAATGACTGTTGGAGCAATGTAACATTCATCAGGGTTACTTTTTCCACCAATCCGAATATCGCCGTCTAAAAGCTTGACCAACCGCTCGTAGTGTTTTTGATTGATAATCCTAGCATAATCAGGACTGCTGGCAGGACGATCCCCATAAAATTCTTTGAGACAATTTTCAAGAGTATTTAATAAATTCTCTTTAATACGTTTATTCACTAAAAGATAGTCAGGGGCGACACAACTTTGTCCTGCATTAAAAAATTTACCCCAAATAATGCGTCTGGCACTAGTTTCAAGATCGTTGTCAGTATCCACAATACAGGGACTTTTGCCACCTAATTCCAATGTCACGGGGGTAAGGTGTTTTGCGGCAGCTTCCATGACAATTTTGCCAATGGCTTTTCCTCCAGTAAAAAAGATGTGGTTAAACTTTTCTTTTAGTAGCTGCTGACTTGTTTCCACACCTCCTTCTACCACAGTAATATACTCTGGAGGGAAATGCTTTTCTATGAATTCAGCGATGACACGGGAGGTATGAGGAGCCATTTCTGAGGGTTTGATAATTGCACAATTACCTGCCGCGAGCGCGCCTAATAAAGGTAGAATATTTAATTGAACAGGATAATTCCAAGCACCAATAATCAAGACAACCCCTAGTGGTTCTGGATAGATCTTTGCTGAGGAAGGAAACATTTGCCATGAAGTGGCAGCCTGTTTAGGCTTCGTCCAAACGTTGAGACGTTTTATGGTATAATCAATTTCCTTAATAACTATTAGAGTTTCTGAGGAATAAACCTCTAATACAGGTTTACGTAAATCTGCTTTTAAGGCTTCAAAAATCTTTGATTCATGCTCAATTATTGCTTGTCTTAAAGTTTTTAGTTGTGTTATGCGAAATGCCGTGCTTTTAGTTTTACCTGTCTTAAAAAAATCGTATTGTTTGGCGATGGTATTAGTGTTTAACAATTGAGTAATCATCTTTTTTCCTCAAACATGACACAAATGAAGGTAAGCAATTAGCCGTCAGTCGGCGTAACTTGTAAGAATAAGGCGATAGGTGGGAATTTTTAAAAGATATTTGCTTTCTTTAGCTCAGAGTGCTGATTGCTTACTTAGATTGTTGCTTCGGTAGACTAATAACAAAGACACTACCTTTACCTACCTCTGAATTTACCTGTATGGTACCTTGATGTGCTTCAACAATTCGGCGAGAAAGGTACAACCCTAAGCCACTACCAGAACGCTTGTGGTTTCCTGGGCGAAATCTTTCAAACAAGGTTGTTTGTTCTTCTAAGGGAATACCTGAACCTGTATCCGCTATCTCAATCGTAATCAAGTCATTTGAAACCGTGGGTGGACAGGTGAGACGGATTGTCACTGAGCCAGTATCGGTAAATTTGATGGCGTTTCCAATTAAGTTGGTAAAAAGCCGATGTAATTCTAAGCGATCGCCCATAACTTTACTCGTCACTGATGTTTCACCAAACTCCTGATTGACCGAAAGTTGCTTTTCTGCGGCTAAGGAACTCAATTCTTTAGCAACTTCTTCCAGTAAGGAGTGGAGATTGACGGGTTGAAACGCCAGGGTTTTTCGACCCGCCTCAAAACGGTAAACTTCTAATAAGGTATTGACCATCGCCAGCAAGTTGCTGTTACTGCGACCCATGATGGAAATGACTTCGTGCATTTGCGGTGATAACTCTCCCAATGCGCCGTCCTCTAACAGGATCAGCATCCGTTCAGCCGCCACTAAAGGTGTACGTAAGTCGTGGGTGAGGCGCGAGACAAAATCTTGACGTTGACGGGCGATTTCATCGCGTTCATCGATACTGTGCTTCAGGCGAAGGAGCGATCGCACTCGCCCCATCAATTCGTCTACTGTTACAGGTTTGCGAATAAAATCATCAGCACCCAAGTCTAATCCCTGAGCGACATTAGGTGAATCGTGGGCAGTAATTAGGAGAATTGGGATAAACGGCAATGCCGTATTTTTACGGATGCGCCTAGTAACTTCATAACCATCAATACCTGGCATCATCAAATCCAGCAACACCAAGTCACATGTAGACGTTTCAAGTTGTGCTAACGCTGATATCCCATTCTCCGCCGTGCTTACCGTGTAGCCCTCTTCCTCCAGAATGGTTTTGATTAAAAACACATTATCTGGAGAATCATCTACAACGAGAATCTTATCAGGTTTAGAAGATTGTGTCATAGAGCGAGAAGATATATGGTATTAACTAAATTGTTATAAAAAATACTTTATTAAAGTAATTCTTTAAATGTGTATTCTAATTTGACCTCTTCCTAAAGAGAGGTTTTTATCTAAAAGCTAAGATTGACTAACTGTAAGAAGAATTTGAGCTACCTTAAATCACTATCTGAATTGCATTATGGCTCGTAAACTTCTAGAACTAGATACAGGGGATGGCAACACTATTTTGGTAGCAGTTGAGATACCGGAAACCTCAGTGGGTCGTGTCTTTTGCTCCTAATGATATGCCAGTGGAAAAATTAGATCGTAGCTTTGACGCAGTTAAGGATTTGATTATTAGTGGATGTCGTCCAATAACAAAGGCATTTAAAACTCTGCAGCAAGAATCGCAACCTATAAGCGCAGAAGTTGTATTTGGAGTGAATTTTACTGCGAAAGGCTCGATTTATATAGTGGAATCCCAAACTCGAAGAAATGCTGCGGTTTGTGCGCGAAGGTGATGTCGTGGTGGTACATAGCATGGACAGGCTGGCACGGAATCTTGATAACCTGCGGCGCATTGTCCAAGACCTCACCAAGCGGGGCATACGGGTGGAGTTCGTTAAGGAAGGATTGCATTTATACCGGCGAAGATTCCCCGATGGTGAATTTCATGCTGTCGGTGATGGGAGCGTTTGCCGAGTTCGAGAGGGCGCTGATTAACGAAAGGCAGCGCGAGGGGGTTGCCCTTGCCAAAGGGCGTGGTGCATACAAGGGGCGCAAAAGATCCCTTAATCCGGCGCAGATTGTAGACATGCAGGCACGGGTGGCTAAGGGGGACAAAACCAAGATAGCCAAGGAACTGGGGATTAGTCGTGAAACGCTCTATCAGTATTTGCGGCGCTTTAATTAAAAAAGATGCGTCTAATCAACATAAAACTGCGCTGGGAACTGAATGGGCATGGATATTCAGTAGATCACCATTAGTGAAGCGTGTTTTGTCCAAAACGTGAAAGAAGCTCTTCTCGTGAAGAGGTGAGCAAAAGACTGGCAACTTCATCATCCGGGATTTGTGTTAGCGGTTCGATGATTGATGAAAGTTCCTCATTAACGATACCAAACCGACTCTTGAGAAGACTTTGAATCAAATTTTTTGCTTTTTCTTGCTGTCCTTGCTGGATGCCTTGTTGGAGGCCTTCTTGTCGTCCGATACGTTCTAGGCTACTAATATATGGCATTTGGTTTTCCTCCTCGAATTGTCTGATTTCGTCCCGAAAAGTAACTTCCAGTGGTTCCGGCAGACGCATCATGCTATCCAGTACCAGGAATATATTGATGATATCTTGTCGGTCATAGCCGCGTCTGTAAAGCCCTTTGATCAGACGTAGTTTCCATTTCAACCGTTCGGAGGCTGCTTGGGTTGTATTCTGGGTTTTGCGGTGCGCCATCACCACCACAGCGAACGGGTTATCGCTCGCTTCCAGTGACTCCCACGTATAGTCTAGCAGCTTGATGACGGGGAACCGCAGCCGTATCTCGCAACCCCAGCGTCCGTAGCCGTATTCCTGGGGTCGCCAGTTCGGTTGCTCATCTCCCAGCACCGCCAAACTCACCACCTCTCGGCCATAGCGGTCAAAAATCCGATAGTGGTACGTAAACATCCGCTTTGCAAAGTCCCCGTCTCTCTGGCTTTGCAACTCAATGTGCAACAGGAGCCATGCTTCCTCACCCCCTATGAGCCACACTTTCACCAGCTTATCGACAAAGCGCGTCCCGACTTCCGCATCCCGGACAATCTGCTGAAACTCCTTGTCAAGAAATGTATAACCACGCTCCCAGGCGATCGCCTGATACGCTTCGGGAAAGAAGAATTCGACAAATGCCTCGAAATACTGCTCAATCGCCGCTTTCCACGATTCGTCATAGTTTGCGGGAACGCCTGTTTCCGGTTCCGTCATGCCGTTACTATTTATACGTTTCAAAATGTTACTAAGATGTTTTACCATAAGACATCGCCATGCTCAACGCATAAGGGTTGCCTTTTGCATCTGTTTTTAAACGTGATCGCACCGTGATAAAAGGAGTATTCCATGATTTTATGGTTTTGACGCAGGCGTTTTTGCAGGCGGAACGCTCCCTCTATCATTTGCTGCGTGAAGAGATGCAGCAACATCCTCATCCCCCGTAGCCTGAATTTGCTGAATAGAGAGTTGTAAAGTAGCAATGGCTGTGTAGGGTGTCAGGGAAGAATTCTAAAAACTGAGGAAAAAAGCTTTCAATCACTTCTTTCCACGGACTATCGTAATCAGTGTGTTGCTCAGTCATGAAATTTTTAATTGTCGAGTTTAAATAATCAATTTAAGCTCTGAAGAGTGCACACTCACCCCCTTAGTAAGCGATTTAAAAGCGCAAATAGTCCATGTTTCATGAAATCACTTCAAATGTTACAGTGATAGTATGTCTAATTTATAAGTAAAAATGGGTACTATCTAATATTCAAATTTCCAACGAACATTTACTGAAGCTGCAAAAAACAGCTAAAAGTCTTGGTATGTGAATAGAAGAATTTGAAAAATCTTGCTTTGAGGTAAGTGAGTGAAGCGCATAGTTGAATTTCCTTTAGAAAACGGCGACTCTATTTTTGTAGAAGTTGATGAACCAGCAAACACTGATGATCGCATCGGTCTGCGAGATGAAATTGTAGAAAAGGCTAATCAGACATTCGAGTCTACGTTGGAAAAAATAAAGCCAATAGCTAATGTGATTCTCACCAAAGTACGTACTTTACATCAGCCAGCTGATGAAGTAGAAGTCAAGTTTGGCGTCAAAATAAGTGCAGAACTTGGGGCTGTTATTGCTTCTGGGAGTGGGGAGGTAAACTACGAAATTACCCTGAAGTGGAAACGGGAGTCTCTAGATGGTCATACCACTTGAGTTATGTGTTGTTAGAATTTACTCAAACAGTGGCAAAGTGGTTGGTGCTGGCTTCTTGGTTTCCCAGAAGCACGTCCTTACTTGTGCTCATGTGGTAGCTGATGCGTTAGGACTTGCCCGAAACACTGTTGAAAAGCCAACTCAAGCAGTTAGCTTGGACTTTCCCATAGTGGCGGCAAAACAGTTGTTCAAAGCTAGGGTTGTTTTGTGGCAACCAGTTAACCTTGATGAGTCAGCAGAAGATATTGCGGGATTGGAGTTAGAGAGTTATTCCCCAGAAGCTGCAAAACCAGCACAATTGGTGACATCAGACGATTTGTGGGGGCATAGTTTCCGAGTTTTTGGGTTTCCAACAAAGCAAGCTGATGGGATTTGGGCTGGAGGCGAGTTACGAGCAGGAACAGCTAAAGGTTGGGTGCAGATCGAAGGTGTGAAACAACAGGGCTATGCATTAGAGCCTGGTTTCAGTGGAGCGCCGATCTGGGATGAAAAGCTACAAAGTATAGCAGGAATGGCGGTGGCGGCGGAGATAAACCGACCAGATGCTAGAGCTGCTTTTATGATTCCAACTAAGGTGCTAGTTACAGCATGGTCCGAGTTGAGCGAGTCAGCGTTTCCCCAACTAGTAGCAGAACCAGAATTACCAGAAGGGCAAGTGCCGTTGGAATCTGCCTTTTATATCGAGCGGTTTCGAGAATCTGACTGTTATAAACAGATAGTTAAGCCAGGGGCATTAATCAGAATCAAAGCCCCTCGGGAAATGGGCAAAACCTCTTTAATGAGCCGGATTATACATCATGCCCAAAAGCAAGGTTATCAGACTGCGAGCTTGAACTTTCAGCGCACAGGTGATGAGTGTCTCTCAAACCTGGAGCAATTCTTGAAGTGGTTCTGTGCCACTGTTGGCAAGCAACTGCGGTTGCCTAATAAACTAGCTGATAAATGGGATGAGATTTTTACCAGCAATGACAACTGTAGCGCTTACTTTGAAGAGTATCTGTTGGCAGAAATAACCAATCCTCTAGTATTAGCATTGGATGAAGTTGATTTTGTGTTTCAACATCCCAAAATTGCGACTGACTTTTTTGGAATGTTACGCGCTTGGTTTGAAGAGGCCAAGAATCGGGACATTTGGAAAAAACTGCGGTTAGTAGTGGTGCATTCCACAGAAGTTTATATCCCCCTGAATATCAATCAATCTCCATTCAATGTAGGTTTTCTCATTGAGTTGCCAGAGTTTAGCGCCCAGCAGGTGAGATCAATTGCTCTGCGGCATGGATTGAATTGGAATACTGCCCAAGTTGAGCAACTGATGGCTATGGTCGGAGGGCATCCCTATTTGGTACGGGTGGCACTTTATCACATTGCACGAGGTGACACGACGCTGGAAGTATTATTGCAAAAGGCTCCTACAGAAGCAGGACATTATAGAAACCATCTTTTACGCCATTTGCGGTATTTGGAAGAACGTCCGGAATTGGCGGCGGCAATCAGGAGATTGGTTGAGACAACTAGTCCTGTGCATTTAAAATCAATTGAAGCATTTCAATTACATAGTATGGGGTTAGTGCATCTACAAGGAAATGATGTCACGCCTCGTTGCGATTTGTATAAGAGGTATTTTTGCGATCGCCTGAGAGTCAGATGATGAACACAGGATCAAACCCATCTTATGAATATCACGTTGGGGGGAGTTTGCCAATTGATGCTCCCAGTTATGTAAAGCGACAGGCAGATCAAGACCTATATGTTGCTTTGAAGTCTGGTGAATATTGTTATGTGCTGAATTCGCGGCAGATGGGCAAGTCCAGCTTACGGGTACAAACAATGCAAAAGCTGAAAACTGACGATAATATAGCCTGTGCAGCTATTGACTTAACGATGCAAGGTAGTCAGGAGGTTACACCTGACCAGTGGTATGCGAGTATTGTTCGTAGTTTGGTAAGTAATTTTGAGCTTTCAAAAAAGTTTGATTTACGGAGTTGGTGGCGCGCTCGCGATCATCTTTCTACAGCAAGCCGTGTGAGGGACTTTATCGAAGAAGTCTTGCTGGTAGAAATTCCAAAAAATATTGTCATTTTTTTCGATGAAATTGATAGCATTCTTAGTCTGGGTAATTGGACTGACGATTTTTTTGCTTTGCTCCGAAGCTTTTATAACCAGCGTGCTGATAAGTTTGAATACAGGCGGATTACTTTCTCCCTCTTAGGGGTAGCTACTCCAAGGGACTTGATAAAAGATAAAAAACGCACACCGTATAATATTGGTCGAGCAATTGAACTTAGCGGCTTTCAGCTATATGAAGCAATGCCTTTGGCTAAAGGATTGGAAAGAAAAGTCAGTAATCCCGAAGCGGTTTTACAAGAAGTTTTGAAATGGACTGGTGGGCAGCCATTTCTCACCCAGAAGATATGCAATTTTATTCCAGATGGCATGGAGGCTTCGGGAGTCAAGGAATTAGTGCGATCACGTGTTATCGAAAACTGGGAATCGCAGGATGATCCTGAACATTTGAGGACGATACGCGATCGCATTACCATGAATGAACAACGTGCAGGTTTGCTGCTGGGAACGTATCAGCAAATTTTGCAACAAGAAAGCATACCAGCTGATGACAGTTCAGAACAGATGGAAATACGGCTATCGGGGTTAGTTGTGAAGCGAGACGGTAAGCTACAGGTATACAACCCTATATATAAGAGTGTTTTTGATCAGAGTTGGGTTAATAAGGCATTAGCGGATCTACGACCACCGTTTTACAGGGAAGCAATAACAACTTGGTTAGCGTCCGACTACCAGGATGCGACGTTGCTTTTACGTGGGCAGGAACTAAAGGATGCAGAAAGATGGGCAGTAGGAAGAAACTTAAATCGTCAGGATAACGATTTTTTAAATGCTAGCCGAGAGCTTCGTCAGCGAGAATTGGAGAAAATTGTAGGACCTACCAACTTAAAGTTTATAAATGAAGAAGCCTCTTCAGCTTTTGATTTGATTAAATTATGTGACAAATATCCTGATCTAGCGGGAGCATCCCAATTTGGAGAAAACACATTATTCGCGAGGCTATCTCGCGAATA
>CALMVQ010000023.1 GCA_937873135.1 uncultured Scytonema sp.
CCCTGCCCCATCCTGAACAATTAACTGCCCTGTTTCTATCCTTAAATTTCCGGCAGATCCTGTGCCGTTTGTTCGAGCAAACAAGCCACTGGGATCTCCTCCTGGGGAAGTGCCAATAAGTTGGATAGAGTCCCTTGCAGTTACGGATAAACTTCCCCCCCGTCCTTTGTCATTAGTGGTAGCTGAGACTTCTGCCCCGTCCTGAAGAATCAACCGCCCAGTTTCTATCCTTAAATTTCCGGCATCTCCAGTGTTTTCCGTTGTAGTTAGCAGGCTGCTTCCTCCTAGAAGTTCTACCGACTCTGATGCGGTCACAGACAAAGTTCCTCCAGGGTCCACTCCATAGGGATTAATAATCCTAATCTCTGAATTATCGGTGAGTCTAACACGTCTGCCTTGCACTTGGATACCGTCTCTGCTATCAGTAGCAGTTACTATAGCTTGATTGGAAAGAGATACATCTGCTCGTTGCACTCCTACTGGGTAATTTAGGCGGAGATTGTTGTTATCAACATTTAACCCTACCGTTCCCGCTTCTGCCAATCCTCCTAATTCTATTCGACCACTTGTAGCCCGTAGTCGCCCTCGATCCAACTTCACATCGCCGCCCACTAGCAGTAAACTTTGACTATCTTTAACTGATAGACGTGCTTCATTGACTTGAATAGAGTTAATAGGTTGAGCTGCAATTTGATTGAATAGAAATGCAGAAGGATTTACCGTCAGCAAGGGGTTTTGCGGATTAACAGGTGAAGTCATAGAGAATTCTCCACCACCAGGAAACTGGATCAGGTTCGCTGTTGTTCCTATAAATGAACCGCCAATATTTAATTCGGCATCTGGTCCAAATATGATGCCTTTAGGGTTTATGAGAAAGAGATTAGCCTTACCCTGAGCTTTCAGGATTCCCTGAATGTCAGAGGGGTTTCCCCCTGTAACTCGCACCAAAATATTATTGATGGTAGAGGCGTTACGGAAATCGACTACCTCGTCACTTTTAACACTAAAATCGCGGAAACTATGGAATAAATTTCTATCGCCAACGGTTGTACCTCCTGTGATTTCTAAGTTAGTGCCGTTGGGTGTAACTTGAGTACCCAAAGAGGGGTCGGCAGTAACCTGGGCAAAGGTAGGATTATCTCCTTCTCCTGCAATCAACGCACCTAGAATCAGCAAGCTCAATAGTCCTAACTGGCAATGCTGAGCGAGCCAGCTTCTTGATACCACAGGGTTTAGCTCCTTAAACAATTTACCTACTTTGAGAAGGCAGAGGGCAGAGGGCAGCTATGCTGAAGGGACCCCTTCTTGTTGCCATCATCAACAGTCTCGGCGTATAAAACACGGTAACTAACCTCTATTAACATTTAAATCAGTTCAAATTAAAATTACAAGAATTAGAGCCATACAAAATAAACATAAATACAGTAATTATGTTCTTAGTTTTTTGTCAAATTAGCTAGTACGTCACGGCGTAAATAGAGCAACCATTTAAAATCCCTAAAAAGCATATTCCATAATACTTTTGACTTTTGACTTCCGCCTTGCGGTATTAGTATATCTGTGGATTGAGGTAACTTTACCCAACACGCTTGGCAGGCTATATTGGGTTGTGCTGTCGCTTAAGGCAAGCTACTTACTGCAGATAAAGCAGACAAAATATAATGAGTTTTGTTTGAAAATAAATCTATGAAATTCCACACAAAAAAACCTACCTCTAGTTCAAGCTAGAGGTAGGGAGCGCGAAGTGCGACTAAACCGCATATAATGATTTTTATTTTAAAATTAATCTGTGAAAGTCCAACACAAAAAACGTGCCTCTAATTAGAGCTAGAGGCAGGCGTTAGCCAAGCGCGGTTTAGCCGCGCTTACAGGAGTTACGTTAAATAGCTTTTTCTGTTGATGACTACTCTGACGTCAAAAGCTTGAGTAGCAATTTGATATTTTTTTCAATCCCAAATCTAAAATCAAAAATCCTGTTAGAGGTTGTTCATTTTAATGAACCTGCTTAGCACGCAAAGCAGAGGTGCTATTTGCTTGTAGCCAAGCCTGAAAGAGGGATTCTAAGACTTGTTCTCGGATTTCACTCAGTTCAGCAGGAAACCACTTCTCAATTTTAAGGATGTGATAACCAAGTTTTGTTTGGACAGGTTCAATCACTTCGCCAACATGCGCTTGAGCAATAGCCTGTGCAATCTCCGGCATTAGTTCTGCCAAAAAGCGAACACCAACAAAGCCACCATTTTGTTGAGACTGCTTACCCTTTGAATGTTCTAGTGCTAAAGCACAGAAAGAAGCATTTGACTCTCGGATTGCATAAGTTACTTTCAGCGCCTCTGCTAGGTCGCTGACTAAAATCTGAGATAAAGCTACACGTTTATAATCATTACGATTGCTTAAATAATGAGAGTCCACACTGTCTCCAAACAAATGTTCTTTTAACTTATTTGTGAGTAGTGCTACTCTGATACCTTGAGTCCAATCTTCTACACTAATGCGCTGCTTTTTAAGCCAAGCAAGGGTTTCAGAAGCTCCCAGCAACTTGTGTTCCAAGCGGAATGCATCTCCCGCTGCTTGCAATTCCTCATCAGAAATAGTAATGCCGAACTGCTCGCACATACCCAAAACTAATGCATCACGTTCAGCCAAAACTGCAATTTCAGCGATTTTGTGAGAACGGCGCAGGTAAGCAATAACATCTTCATTCGTTGCAAGAGCAATTTCTGGCAGTACAAATTTCTCTGCGGACTCCAATTCAGGAGCCAGTTCCGTGTGGGGGTTCCCCCCGTTGAGGAAACTGGCGTTTTTTTCTAAAGTTTCTGTCATCTCTTTGTTCTCCCAAAAGAGTAAATTGTGGTATAAGTATTGCTACTTAGCTGCGGTAAAGCAATTTTTCAGGGGTAATTTCTGGGATTGTCAGCTTATTGCGATGTAAGTCGCCGTAAACGTTGAGGTAGTCAAATTCAGCAGGAGTAAGTTTGCCCTGTTGCACTCTTCTTGGCAACCAATAGAGGCAGGCAGAGGCAAACACAAATCGGAAATTTTAATAGTTGCCATTTGAAGTCTCCTTTTGGGGTTTAGATATTACTCCTTAAATTCGGTAAAGTAGTCGCTCAGGTGAAACTTCTTGGATTTTTAGCTTGTTACGATGCAAATCACCGTAAAGATTAAGGTAATCAAGTTCAGCAGTCGTGAGTTTACCTTGCTGGACGCCAGATATCGCAGCATCAACTTCTTCGCGCCGAGTCAGACCAGTTAAGCAAACATCGACACAGTTCTGCGTTAATGAGTAGCGGTATAAATCAGGAACAGAAGGACGCCAGCACCCTTCTGGTAAACCATTAGGGGCATCCCAGAGCGGACCTGTATGAGAGCCAGTAGACTTGAAGGTGACAATGCCCGGTCGAGAAGGGTCTTGGGCGTCTAGCTGATTGAAAACCTGATTTTGGGCAGACCGATGAGCGACATTGTGCCTGACCATAACCACGTCTAACAGGGGGCTATGGGACCACTGTCGAGCCAAATTGATATCGTGGAAAGAAGCACCGATGTAGCGAACGGCACCCATCTTCTTAAGACGCTCAGATGTGCCAAACATTCTTTCGATGGTACGCTGATAAACGCTATTGCAGCCTCTCAAATCGGGGGTAAGCTGCAAGCAATCTTTTAAAGCTGCCCCATCATTTGAACCAATCCAGCCCCAGAACAACACATCAATGTAGTCAATCCCCAATTCGACAAACTGATCTAATAACGCGGCTATTGCCATTTCTGGACTTTTGATGTAAGTCACAGTTGCCAGTACTACCTTCTCTCGCACAGAAGAACCACGTCCACAAAGCTGGCGCAGTGCCCCAGACATCGGACTGTAAATATAGTGGTGCAAGTCACTAGAGTAGAAAAAGTAGTTAATTCCTCTGTCGAAAGCGTAAAGCGTATCCTCACTGGAGATGCTACCGCCGCCGCCCAATCCGAGACAGCTAACCGTTAAATCAGTCCGCCCCAGTTTGCGGTAAAATGGTAAATCAGACTCTGGAAATTTATCTGCTGCATGGTTGACTTCACTGGCTGAGACTACTGACGGCGCTGTGAGATCAGTTAGTTTCATAAGTTTAACGGAGTGTAGATGTCAAGAGAGTTGGTATTGAGATAAGCACGCTGCCAGTCAATCCCCAAAAGGGAGAAGTGCTGGAAGATAGATGCCATGCGACTCTCGGTCGATTCATCCCCTTTTTGCCGAGCTTCTAACAAACCATTAACAACAATTTGGCAGCGGTTCATCCCAAAACTTTCTTTGGCAGCAAATTTGCAGTCTGGTTCTTCTGCCAAACTAAGTCCTAGCGCAAGTAACTTTGTAAACAGGGGTACTTCCGTGCGAAAATGAGATTGGTTTTCTGCATAAACACTTCTTAGCACTTGCCGAACTACTTCATAGTTGCTTCGCTCAAAGTACAGCACCCCTGAGTCATAGCGTCCGTAGTCAGAAGGGTTGTATAGCACTTTAAAAGTGAAGGGAATTGTAGTTTCGTTCAGTTGCCGTGTTAAACTTCCCATAACGGCAACCGCACCTTCAGGACTTAAATTAAAGTAGATTCGCACTGTATGAGGATGAGTGTCTGGACCTGCATTGCTTACTGCCATGTAAAATCCGTTTTGCACGAGATTACGGGGCATACGGATGGCAACCAAGTCGCCTTCAGCAGCGGATTGTTCAGCTGGTTGTAGATGTTGTTCGCGCTCAATGTGTAAAGTCAAACCGCCCTTTGCCACGGCGAGACTACCATCAGGTTCCTGCCGCAACACCTGCCAACCTGGGTCGAAAAAGCCTTCTCCGGTATTGCTTTTGTGCAGGCGATCGTAAAACTCTAGGTCTACCCCCAGAAAAGTATTGTTCTCTAAATTCTGATGAAGTGCTAAGTTATCTGAACTTGCATCTGCTGCTAGGGCAGCTTGCATAGAGCCGTTGTAATAGATACCGTAGAGAAAACTTTGCAGTTGTAGACTCAGATACTTATTCTGAAGCTCCAAAGGTATTCGTTGAAAACGAGTTACTACCTCAGCAGGAATTTCAAAGGGTTTGTAAGCTGGATGGCTAATACAAAAATTGGACTGGATCTGAACATGATTGGCGATATCTTGAAGAGAATCCAGCACTCGATCTGGTGCAGAAGCTGGCAGTTGACTTTGAGGAGAATCTAGTAATTGCATAATGGTTAGGGTACAACTAAAAAATACTCAAGCAAGATAACGACTGAGGTGAGTGAGTTCAGATTCTGCCACTCCAAAAACAGTCGGGATTGATTGTTCCGGGCGGCACAACAAAGTCTTGGCAACCTGAAGCATACAGATACCCGTATTACCAAAGGATTTTTGGTACTGGAGCATTGCTTGAATTTGTTGAATTAAGGCAAGACCAGAAAACTGCACAACTCGTCTCAAGAAGTCAGGGCGGCGCTCTATGATTTCTGGAAAGTTACCAAAATAAGCTTTAGTAACGGCTGCAATAGAAGGTTGGAGTTGTTCGAGCGGCGTCATCGCTAGGCGTAAAGATTCTTCGACATCGATAGATTTACTCACAACCAAGCTGCTTAACCAGATTTGTAGATAGCTGGCGATGAGCATTCCTAAGTCAAATGCAGGGTCTCCCCAAGTACCGCGTTCCCAGTCAATCAGTCGAATAATGCTATGACTCGATTGCTTTGCTTTAGAGATAGCTTGCTCCCAATCGTTGTGCAAGAGGATATTGTTCAGCTTGAGGTCATTGTGCGTCAGACAACAGGGTTTGAAGGCAGTAGTGAGTTCTGTGATCGCTTTTCCCAAGCTGTCATAGCGCTGATAGAGAGCAAAGAATTTGAGACCATCTCCAGGAACTAGACCGAAAACTTCAGGACCAATCCGTTCTAGCCCACGAGCAAATTTAGGAGCTTTGTCAATAGGGACACCTTCAGGATTTTGAGAGAAGAAGTCCTGGTACTCCTGACGATTTAAAGTCGTGCGATGGATTGTGGACAGAGTGGTTCCGATTGAGGTGGTGATCGCAGTCGGGAAAATATTCTCCTTTGTGTAAAACTCAGCTAAATCGCAATAGTCATTTAAGTAGTTGAAAACAATGATTGAATGTTCCTCATCAAAATAAAGAACCTCTGAAAGCAACGGGCGAATGTGACTGAGTTCGGGAAAGTTTTGTGAGAACTTTTGAATTCGCCATTCATTTAAAAATTCTCCGGCAGTTTTCCCTTCTTGATCGTGACGCTCCTGTTTAACGAGGAGTTTACGACCATCCTCTAAACTCAGTAATAAGTTAAAGTTTTTGGCAAGTTTAAGTTCGACTTGGCTCAAATCTTGCTCTTTTTGAGTAAATATCTTCTGTGCTACTAAATAGTTAAAAACGTTTTTTGAGCTTAATAAAAGTGTCATATGCATCCTTCCAAATCAAGGTCAACAAAAGAAACATTTCAACAAATGTTATTAGAAAACTATGATTAAATTTCTAAATAAAAAATAGCTTTATATTTCTTTTTTTATGAGAATGTAAACTCAAATCAATTTTGATTAAAGGTGGGCAATGCCCACCCTTTCATTTTATTTTTCTCAGTCTATAACCATGCTATTATCCCCTTATTCTTATCATGAATTTCCCTAGTAGCCTTAGATGCCTCATAGCCCGCAGAAAATGCCAGACTTATAGACACTACAGCTGCCACAGGAGTAAATCCACCATAAGTCAAATCTAACTCATCATCGTTGATTTCATTAAGATAGCTTTCTTCACCTGAAAGTAGATCAAATCCTGGTACATTGAGATCGTTAATTAGAATGTTTGTCATGGTCGATTTCTCCAAGTAATACGTTACTCATTAACTCAGTTGCTGGTTAACTCCAGCTAATTCTTTCCGGCCGTGATCCAGCCGGAAACAGCACCACCTACAGCAGTAACCCCTGCGGCTACAGAGATAGCACATTTCGCTGAGGAAAGTCGAGCAGCAGCAGTAGCAGCAGACCACACAAGCGCTGGTGTTAAACCACCGTAGATACTGTCAAATTCACTATCACCCAGCTCACTCATGTAGCCTTCAGAATCAGAAAATAGATCAGAACCAGCAGGACGCAAATCGGAAATATTGATAGTAGCCATTGTTTTTTTCCTCTTAATTGAATTAAATTAATTTTTATTTGCGATTCAGCCAGCGACCAACAGCACCAATTCCTCCAGCTATGCCAGCAGCACATTGCTGTGAGGAACGAGCAGCAGCATATCCAACTCTAGCCGCAGATAAAATTAACAGTGGTGCGATACCACCGTAGATATCCTCAAGTTCGTTATCACCCAGTTCATTCATGTAGCCTTCAGAATCAGAAAATAGATCGGAACCAGTTGGACGCAAGTCAGAAATATTGATAGTAGCCATTGTTTTTTCTCTGAAATGATTAG
>CALMVQ010000024.1 GCA_937873135.1 uncultured Scytonema sp.
CCCCCTGCTGCTCTACTCCCCCTGCACCCCCTGCCTGCCTCAACTAATAAATTTCTTGACCGAACCGTGTTGGGGGCTGCTGAACAGCTTGAAGAGGTATCATAGTACGCTCTTCTATCTTTGAACAGTTAGAAATCGCTTCTAATAGGGTATAGTAATGCAGAAAATGGTAAATTTACAATGCTGCTGGCATGAATTTGCTTTGGTCGGTGTTTTCAGGACTTTCCATTAAAGAAGCAGCAATTAGACTCAGAACTTCATATTTACGTGCTATGGGCATGGACTTGACAAGCGATCGCAAATCAACTGTTTGTAGTGCTGATTCCCCACCAACGCACGAAAAATAATACATTTGCGCCTCGTCAGGGAGCGCAGCAACCAGATCAAAAAGAGTTTCTGCCATCAAATCCTTACCATTTCTAAAATGGCTGATTTGACGCTCTTGCACCCCACTACTAAGTGATAGTGATTTAGCGCTAATTTTAAACTTTTCCAGCGTCTGGTTAAATGCGTCTCTGTAATGCATCTTTACATTATCAAGGTACAATTAATTACTATAGAATTGTATCATTCAACAATTAAGGGAGAAAATACAAGGAGTCATAGTGGATATACCAATGCTATCAAACTGAGCAAGGATTAGCTAGATCCAGATAAGAGTTCAAACCGTGTAAAAACGTTCGCTATATGACGATACACAAATATTGTAGCGCGAAGCAAGAGCGCTCTTGATAGTGGGTGTAGCAATCAAGCTATAAGCCTACTCGTTCGAGTGACCGAAAAATTAGCCCCTGTCTGGGCGGACAGGGGCACAGATCGTTTTGAATACCAAGGTTATTATATCGTGAACATTGCAAAATCGAATCAGGATAAACAGCGATCATCCATTGGAGCGATCGCTACATGTGGGCAGATTTACTGCACTCACAAACAGACTTCGCATTCACACAAGAAATGGAAGTTTGGGCAATACGGTTCGGATAAGCAGGGGAAGCAGGGGAAGCAGGGGGAGCAGGGGGAGCAGGGTAGGAAAAAACCAAATGTCTATCAACTCTTTCCTCCCCTGCCTCTTTACTTCCCCTGCCCCCCCTGCCTGCCTCAACAGATAAATTCCTTAACCGAACCGTATTGGAAGTTTGGCTGGTTCGGGACTTTTGAGGAGGTGCAGTAGCCATGTCACACATTCTTCAAAATGAACAAGCCAACTCAAAAATTCAAGGAAAGTTTTACCCTCTTCAGCGAGAAGAATGGTTATACGCTTGTCGCGAACTGACACAAGCACAACTAGCTGTTTTGTACTACATACGCACTACAGACCCGTATAACCAGGGAATTGATATCAATTGTGCCCAAATAGCTCGCTTGCTTTCCACACCGGAACGTATAGTCCACAGGCAAACAGTAAGCCGTGCTTTGAAAGAATTAGATGAAAAAAGGTTTATTGACCTTGAACTACTACAAGTCAAAGCTAAGGTAAAAGCAAAGGGAATATGGTGTGGTGAAACACCAGGGTGTGATGAGACACCAGGGTGCAATGAGACACCGCAGGTGATCGCCACGCACCGTGATCGATCACCACGCACCACGATCGATCACTACACACCACGATTGATCACCACGCACCAAGCGAAGCCTGAAACCTCTACAGAGGAAGAGTTTCCTCGCTCTAAGATTAATAAGACTAATTTAGACTCTCTCTCAGACATGACTTTATGTGAGAGAGAGGATTTTGAAAAATTTGTCAGGGAAGAGTACCTGAGAACCGAAGGCAAAAAAATCAGGAGTTTCACTGCGTTTATGCAGCGAGAACACTTTCAGGAATGGTACGCATTGTGGAAAAATCGCCCAGATGCAGTAAAAGCTTTACAAAATGCCTTATGGGAAAGTGATGAAAGGCGTCAGGAATGGCTAGACAAAATTCGCATTCTTGGCTTTATGGGTTTCATTTGCGAGAACGGGTTTAAAGATTTAGAACGGCTTGCCTTTTACGAATGGGCTGAGGAAAAGGGCATTATTTGGGAGGCTGAATTATGATTCAGTTACCGCAACTTCCGTCATTGCCTGTTCGCTCTTCTAATGAGGTGGGACCAGATGGAAGGGAAAGATTTTACCCCGAATGGAAATGCTTCTGCTGTAGGGACTCTGGCATAGTCGATCCACACCTAGCAAAGCTTGTCGTAGCAGACTACAACCGGGATCGCGATCGCCTTCCCCTCTGCCAAAAGTCAGAATGCAGTGCCTTTAAAAAGTGGACTGGTATCCCGTTTGAGAATTTGGATACTCGCTTTACTCCTTCTATATGCCAGGAACTAGACCGAATTCATCGCTCTGACTGGCATCAGACAAGAGGGAAGCTATATGAACAAGCAAAACAGTTCGTTAAAGATGTCACTAACGCTAAAAGTATTAGGCTTCGCGATCGCACCACTGCTGAGGAGGTGATTTCCCAACATCGCCATCAAGATGTGTTGAATGGGTGGGGAGTGGAGCCTTATACCGATGAGGAAAAGGAATTTGTAGCAGCTTGTAAAAAGGCTCTGGATAATGCTTAACACAGATGTCAGGGCTTAGCCAACTGGACTTGTGCAGTGGAGTGGGAGCCGGGTTTGCCATGTCAGGACTGATCACAGGATTCCAACTTATCGGAGTTGCTGAAATTGACGAGTACTGTAGCGACATTCTCAAGAAACGCTTTCCAGGAGTTCCTAACTATGGTGATGTACTTCGTCTCCACCAATGTTGCGGATATCTCAAACCAGATATTATCACGGCATCGCCACCATGTCAGCCCTTCTCAACTCAAGGAAAACGCAGAGGATCTGCCGACGAACGAGATTGTATCCCATCCGTTTTGGGAGCGATCACCCGATTCCAACCCCAATTTTGGTGTATAGAAAATGTTACCGGATTACTCACCTGCCCCAGCTACCCAGGACAACCTACCGGGTCATATTTCCGAGGAGTCCTCAAAACGATTACCGAGTGCGGGTACGATGCGGAATGGCTACGTATATCCTCAGGACACTTTGCCGCCCCCTTCCGTCGAGAAAGGTTACTGCTGGTTGGATTCTCCAGGAGCCTTGTCTTCAAGCACGAGCCGCTCCCCTGGACAGAGCAAGCTCGAAGCTTCATTGAAGAGCAAAGGATTGCTGCACAAAGGCGAGGTGTTAAACCCGGCTATTCTGAGCGAATGGTACAGTCTGCCGCCGACTTACCTCGATCCCTTGGAGTTAAGAACGGCTGCCCAATTGTTAGAAGACAGCGAGCAGCAGCGGGAAATTTGCTTGACCCCAGAGTCGCTTTATTGGTCCTCCGACGGGTCTTGTATTTGTCCCAACTGTCAACAGGTGGTTAGTGTTGATGATAGTTGCAGTGCTTGCGGTTGTGAGATTTCGCGCTCATTAGTTCTAGAGGAAAGTGAACAGCATTCTCTAGAAAAAGAG
>CALMVQ010000025.1 GCA_937873135.1 uncultured Scytonema sp.
TTAATATCGGAAGAACCCCACCCCGCCAAAGCTATGCTTTGTCTCCCCTCCCCGCAAGCGTTATCGGGGTTGGGGGTGGGGTTCAGTGTTTACGGAAATTATGGTTAATTAACCGGACATGATATTAGTTGATCGCTTCAAGATCACGAAATAGTTCACCAAAACAGTGCGCTCGTTAGGAGCGCACACTCATGTCTTACGCCGAACCTTCAGGTATGGAAGAAAAAAAAGATTTATTCCCTTGGAGAGTGCCACAAGAAATAATGCGTCCTTACCTCAATCTCCTAGATTTATCTATGGGGTTACTCAGCACTTCCGGCGAAGCATCAAGCACTCCTGAATGATTGAGCGCAGATATATAAAACAGCAGCAACCAATGAAGTCTACAATATAGGTAGACTTTTGGCTGACTGCTACTAATTGATGTCTAATTTAATGTGTGTATGGTGAATTTTACAACTTTTCCACAAAGATAAATGTAGCCAAAGTTACAAATTACCAAGAATACCAAATAAGTAGGAAGTTTGCGCTCGCCTCTTCTTGTGGGAGTGTCAAACAGCAACGATCACATCAGATGCTTTGACAATAGCGATCGCTTGTCCACCCTCAACAAGCTGGAGATTATCTGCCGATGACTTGGTGATAATTGCTGCCACTTCTACCCCAGGCGTAATTTCGATAATCACCTCAGTGTTAACGGCTCCTGTATTGATTTTAGTGACTGTTCCTTTGAAAGAATTACGAGCGCTAATTAGCATATCCTTATACTCCTTAATTACAAGGCTGTGTTTGACGACTAATACCGTGGTTGGAACCGTTTGTTGAATGATGAGAACGAGGCATAACTCTACACACAATACCAGTCCTTTAATTGAAACAGTTGCCAAAATGCCTGGAGTCAGGATCTATTAGTAGAGTAGTCCAATCAGGCAAACTGCTGTTGCAGGAAATACAAGAGTGATCGGCAATATCCATCATCTACTGCTTCCTCTTCTAAAAAAGACGATACATTTGCCTTGCACAAGCGGCTCAAAATCACCACTTGAATTAGCATTAGTGCACTATTTTAATTGGTATTTTTGTAACAACAGTTACCTATTAGACAAAGGTTTGTATACAGTTGCACTATTGGATTAAATCAATGTATATTGCAATACTTTTTAACAAAATAATACCAACTTTATGTTAAAATAATAGGTGATAAAGTTCAATGCATGAGTTATGGTTGCTTAGTGAAACGTAATAACTTCAAAAAAATAGGAGATAGGAGAGCAGAATACATACGTAGACCTAGCTTTAGCTGTTTTCCAGTATCTGGTTCTTTATGCCGCACTGTACTCACGATCTCTATTTACCAATATTTTTGGTAAAACTGCTACTTTTGATACAGTTTTGACAATATATTTAAGCTTTGATTATTACCATCAGGGTTGACTACATCGTTGGGAGTATACCAACTAATATATGCAAATCCTTTATTTTAGGGTTTTGAGGACAGCTTGTGCGTTAACTAGAAATTATGTCTCTCACTAGCAATGAATCTAGCACTACCAAGAATTGCAACTGTAAAAGCGAGCAGCCTTCCGAAAAGGCTTCGCCACCGTGACTTCACACCGTCTGTAACCTTACCAGATTTGCTCACTTGGTTTGATGTCATCGGTTATACTATCCTGTCGTCATCAGACATGCCCTCTAGAAATTCTACAGAGTGCAGCAGTGAAAGTGAGATTGTTTTGCGCGTGGACGACTCAGCGCGAGAGAGTTGTAGCAACGAGTTTATTTCGTTTAGCCTGTTCGTAAATTGCTTGCGCAATGCGTTAAAGCGGATTAATCCCAAAATTCCACCCTTAGCAATCGAAACAGTCATCTCTAAGGTGACTCGTACAGATTCTGACGTGCTGGAAAATAACCGTTGTTTCCACAAACTGTTGAGCTTTGGGGTTGATGTCAAATATCATGTCAAGGACCAGATAGTTCATGACAAAGTATGGTTAATTGATTCAGCTAATCTACTTTCTAATGACTGGCTAGTCATTCATCCATCAACTACTGTCTCGGACAGA
This sequence comes from uncultured Scytonema sp., assembly GCA_937873135.1. GTDB lineage: Bacteria > Cyanobacteriota > Cyanobacteriia > Cyanobacteriales > Nostocaceae > Rhizonema. The sequence goes on from CALMVQ010000025.1 coordinate 2,064, forward strand.
GATTCTCACAGTCTTAATGCAGTTGTCTTCATCAATGGGTTACCTTTAGCAGTCCTAGTGTGGATTCACCCAAGCAATAAAAAAGCCACACTTATAAAAGCTTATCAGCAACTGCAAATCTACAAACAAAAAATTCCGACGCTATTTTCTTACAATGCATTTCTCGTTATTGGCTGTGGAAAGCAAGCAAGAGTCGGCACACTAACCTCTGACTGGAAAGAATTCAAGCCTTGGCGCACAATTGATGGTGAAGATTTTCCACAGCCAGGAGAAACTGAGCTGGAAATATTAATTCAAGGCATTTTTGACAAGCGACGGTTTTTAGAGTTGCTGAAGCACTTCATCAAGTTTGAGGAAACAGGAACTAGCATCAATAAAAAGTTGCTTCCCCATCCTTTTTGTACAATAAAAAACACAAAAAGATAGTGGAAGAATGATCTGAACATACGTTGGTACGCATCTCTTGACACGAGAACAGGAAAGATTACGATGAAAACTGGACTTTTCTGCAATTACGAAAATCATGGGAACGATAGCCATCGTGCTATGTTTGAGCAAGTTGCATTGGTAAAACACGTAGAAAGTTTGGGCTTTGAGTCAGCCTGGGTGACAGAGCATCATTTTAATGATTTCAGTGTTAGTCCCTCAATTTTGGTATTGATGGCACACTTAGCTGGAATGACTTCTAAAATTCGATTAGGCTCGGCAGCAGTGTTACTGGCATTTCATAATCCAATTACCATTGCAGAAGATATTGCCACACTAGATAACCTGTGCAACGGGCGACTTTCCTTTGGAATTGCTAAAGGTGGCCCGTTTCCAGATCAAAACAAGCACTTTAGCACTCCTATGGATGAGTCTCGCGCCAAAACGCTAGAGGCAATAACGTTAGTTCATAAACTTTTGTATCATACTGATGTGTCATTTAACGGGAAGTACTTTCAGTGCGATTGCATCACTATTTACCCCAAACCCTTACAGAAACAAATTCCTGTCTTTGTCGCAAGCAGTGATGATGAAGCTATTGGATTTGCTGCAGTTAATTCTTTTGGTTTGATGGGAGGAGCGCCGTTTACCCTTGAGAGGCTGAAGAGCAATCTTACTAAATACCGAGATATAAATCCCAGTGGTTCTGAACAATTTATGCTGGCACGATTCTTCTTTGTTGCTCGGACTTACGACGAGGCGGTAAGTGAGGCTTTACCCTTTATCAACAACTTCAGTCAAAAGATGAAAGCCATGAGAGGCAAAGTGGAAAATCTTGGGAACGACAGTCAACATCTTCAACCATTAACTGGTCAAAAAAGTTGCTTTGATCAAGAGCATTTGCTCGAAAACTCAATTATTGGTGACGTAGCAACTTGCCGAGATAAAATCAAACGATTTCAGGATGAACTAAATCTTGGCACTGTAGCGCTCAAACCCTGTTCTTTTGATCTGTTAAAAAACTTTGAGAGTTTATCGCGCTACAACCAAGAAGTGCAGAGTTACGTGTAAATTAATCTGTTGCTAGAAAGAGGTTTTGTCATGAATAAATCTTACCTTCATCCAGATGATGTTCCTCCCATCAAGACAACGCTACTTGATGAATTACTGCACAGACAACTGGCAGAAGCTACTGGTAAGCTCTTTTACCAAGCTCTCAGTCCTCTTACACGGATGCTTTTGTCCCATTGCCACTGGTATTTCCAAGCAAATACGAGTCCTCTCGTCCTCATTATTATTTCCTATGAGATAGAAAGTTACTCGCATGTTGGAGACGCAATTCCTCAGATAGTCAACAGGTTAAAGCGGTTTTCCAATAGTTCTACAATCCGTATTTATCCCCCAAGTGAGAATCAGATTTATTGGGAGATTGGGGTTGATGAATTGAATGATGGGGCTGATTAAATAGTTGAGTAGGCACAGTAGGGAATCTCTGACAACTATCGCAGTTTATAGTATTTTTGAGTGTTGCAATGAGCTTATTTTCAAAAGACTTGATGCAAGATTTATTAAAAAAATGATTGAGAAAATATCTAAAATGTGTACTTATATTTGCGCTCTTACGCTTCCCTTGAAGCATAAGAGCGCCTCGGATACATCAACTTCATACCCCTGCATCTTGTTTCTACTTCTACTAATGAGAGTGCATCTTCATGGAGAATTGGTATGAGACCGAATCTTGAAAGGCATCCAATTGAAATCCCCACGTATTTATGGAGATTCTTTTTTTAGTTTTTAAAGCCTTTCTTTCGTTAAAATCCAGTGCAATTCTAACCATAAGCGGGGATGAGTGTCTTTAATCTTGGATGCGGTATCTCGCAGCAAGCGGTTAGCGTTAATACACAAAATGTCATCTAGACCCAGATGTGTTGCTACATTTCTCAGCAAATTTTTCTGAGATTTAATAATAGCAATCAAGCTTTCAGGACAATAAATGCCGATTTGTAACTCAGTAAGATCGCAATATTGGCTCCGAGAAAATTGGATGACTTTGAGATGGCAGTAGCGTAAAGATCTTCCTAGTTCTGGGAAAGATCTCTCGATCATTGTTGTAAATTGTTTAATCAGGTCCTCTTCAGTCATCATTTCAACCTTAGAAAAGTTAGAATTTAGGTGTGAAGTGGTCAGCATTCAGCTATATTAAAAAAGCTTAACTTTTGCCTCCTCGATTAAAAAGAGGTTGCCAAGATCAAATAAAAGCTGCATGGTACCTCGGTAGCCAACTTTGGGAAAACGACCGCTATCTAGTTTGTCAAAGATGGGAATTCCTTGACGGTAGAGGGGAATTCCCAAGCGTTGTGCGATCGCATCCGCGTGAGAGTTGGCAATCAGCAAGTCAGATCCAGATGCCAGTAACTCAAAGTCTTCCAAGTCACCAATAGTAACGCTAACGATGGGAAGTTTTTCTAACATGGGAGTGCGTGTTGTCGTGACTGCAGCGTGAATCTGAACACCCATTGATTGCAAGAAAGAAACTGTTGAGCAAAGTAAATCGGGTTCCATTGCTAAGGAGACGCGCTTGCCACCAAAGTGAAAGTGAGTATTTAGCATGATTGATTGCAACTCACGACGTTGGCGGCAATATTTTTCTGATACACGATTGCCACTAATATTTGACAATGCTTGTAAAAATGTGTCTACTGCCACCAGTCCTGTCAGTTCACCAAAAACCTCATAGGGTATGCCAAATCTCTTTTCCAAAATTTGCGCTGGACGCCGCATACTCTCACCTAATGCTACAGTAAATGCAGAATTCCCAATAGAACGCAGTTGTTTCAGTGTCGTACCATGAGCGGTAATGCCACGTTGGGAATCTTCTAAGTGACCATCAAGTGAGTTAGAAAAATCCGGGACAAAGATTGGCACAAGTTCAAAGGAGGTGACAATCTCTTTAATTTCTTGTATATCGCCTGGAGTAAAAGCAGAACTCGCCAAAATTGCGATCTGATTAGGATGGCTCTGTTTCTCGCTTTCAAGAGGAATTTCCTTAAGTATACTCTCAACCGCAGCAGCAAAACCATCTTGTAATGCACCCTTAAAATCTGGTGTGGACACAAGGACAATAGGTAGATAATCCAGTTCCGGGTGCCGATGACGAATCTCTTTAACGAAACGTCCCATGTCATCGCCTCTGGTTTCCACGAGTCCAGTCGTACACAAACCGATAATTTCTGGTTGAGACTTCTGCACTAAAGTGAGGATTCCTTGTTCAACATTCTCCTCCCCACCTAGAATGGTTGCCACTTCTGTCATCGCTGTCGTCGAAAGGGGAATGCTGCAACGGAAATGCCTCTCTAAGACGACTTTAGCCAAGGCAGTACAGCCTTGGGAACCATGTAAAATCGGCATTGTTCCTTTCAATCCCAAAAAAGCTAGGACTCCACCCAAAGTTTGGCTTTGTTTGAGGGGATTAACTGCCACTGATGTACTTGTAACGCTAACAATTGCCATTAGTTTTCCTCCTTTTGGGAACAGGGGGTGTATTCGGTTAATGGTTAATTGTTAATGGTTGATTGCAATTAACCATCAACAATTAACTTTCAACATAATTATTAAGCGATTACCCGAACATATCACTCTCTTCCCACGGTGCAGGCTGATGTATATGCTCCCACACGGGATTGGAAAAAGCTGCATACAGTTCTTTTGATACCTCTAAAATTCCCGCATAGCCTGCATAGGGATGGTTACGTTCGGCGTCAATGTTGAGGAAAGGAATCTTTGCTGTGAGGGCAGTATCAAGATACCGTTCGCCAGCAATCAACATATCAGCTTGATTTTCAATGATGATTTGGAGAATTTCTGCGGGACTGTCTTGTTCCAGAATGATACTATCCTGACCCAGCAAACTTTTAATTCTCGCTTTTTCTTCTTCAGTACTATTTAAAGTACTGGTAGCAATAATTTTTATTCCTAACTTCTGAGCCGCATAAATTATCAACAAACTTTTGAAGCTTCCAGTATAAAGGAGAACGCGCTTTCCTTGAAGCTGGGTGCGCAAAGGAGCGAGTTTCTCGTGTAAAGCAGCAGTTTCCTCGCCAATGAGCATTGCTGTTCGCTCTTGCAATTCTGCATCACCCAATTTGGCGGCAATATTTTGCAAACACTGATCGATTTGCTCCACACCATAGATAGACTCTTCAATGTAAGGGATACTGTAGCGTTTTTTCATCCTTTTCGCCAAACTCGTTAGTGGCTTGGAAGAAAGCACTACATTTAGCTTGGCACGATGGGCGCAAGCTATTTCCTTGTAACGAGCATCGCCTGTAATTTTTGCCAAAACTCGGATACCTAATTTCTCCAGCAGTGGCAAAACGTTCCATATTGCACCTGCGATGTTATATTCACCAATCAAATTGATATCATTGGGGGTGGTGAAATCTGGTTCTTCTGTACCGATGACATGTTCAAGCAAAGCTTCACCAGCAACGCGGGTTCCCAAATTTTGACTCCCAATGAATCCTGGGCAATGTACGGGGATAGCAGGTATTCCTGTAGCCTCAGTAGCATCTTTACAGACTCCTTCGATATCATCACCAATCAAAGCGGTGATACATGTAGAGTAGACAAATACCGCAGCAGGTTTGTAGCGTCTTTGCAGTTCTATAATGCCTTTGTAAAGCTTTTTGGCTGCACCAAAAATAATATCGCTTTCTTCTATTTCACTGCTAAAGCGTATCTTGTACAATGTTGAATTAGAGGAAAGACTGCCATAAGTTCCCCACATACTGGCAGCGCAGCCACTCGGTCCGTGAACGACATGAGCTGCATCTGAGATCGGCAATAAGGTCATCATTGCACTATCAAAGGCACAACTACCTTGAGCCGTTCCGGGTTGAGGTAATCGTGTGGATTTTTTTTGAGGATCATGCTCTGATGAGGCAGGCGAATCGTTGATTTGTTCTGGACTGGGTTTCATGGTAAATGAAGAGTGGTGAGTGGGGAGGAACCACTGAGCGATCGCGCGATCGCCGACAGTCATGCCAGTGGCTTTGGGGAATGGGCAAGAAGAAAATAAATTCCTTCTTATCTCTGTTTATTGTTCCAATCATGAGTGTCATTCCCATATTAAGAAAAAAGGAAATAGGAAAGAGTTATTCCCATTCCCTAATAATAAAAAACCAACCAATAAAAGGAGAAAACAAAAAACTAAACTAGTCTTGCCACGCAGACATAGACAGATTGACGCTGCACTGGCAGTCTAGGGCAACAAGGCAAAAGTAAAAAGGCAAAAGTAAAAAGGCAAAAGGCACTCATAATGAAATCCTTATAGATCAAGCTTTTGGTTTGAAATTTACTGGTAAGTTATTTCAGCCAGCCTGCATTAGTCGCCGTATAACTACCCATTTCCCATTCCTTCTACCTCCACGTTGAAACTATTGAGAGGAAGATGGGCAATTCCTGCCCATCTGTTGATCGTATTCTTAGATTAGTAGTGACTGCTGAAGCGTCCTGTTTGTATAGGAGGCTTATTCGGAGACTACTAATCCTGTATTCATGTACTGCTACTTTCTAGCAAGCGTACTTCTTCTAGCTGCCGGCGACGACTTCGACGTTTCCTTTCTTAAGTGCTTCTAGTGCTTCGCCTTGAGAGTCTTCAAGCTTCTTCTCACCATCTGCTTCAGCAACAGCAGCACCTTGCAGTTTTGCAGCGTTTTCTTCGCTTTCCAAGATACCGAACTCAATCAGCAACTCTTCTAGCTCGTCCATTTCAATAGGTGTAGGAACGGCGAGGTTTTTGTTGTTGATGATTTTGTCCGCTAATGTACGGTATTCGTTAGCTTGGTTGCTATCAGGTGCATACTCGTTCACTGTCATCCGGCGCAATTCAGCGTGTTGCACGATGTTGTCACGGGGGACGAAGTGAATCATCTGGGTGCTTAATCTCTCTGCCAGTGTGGTAATCAGTTCATCTTCCCGGTCAGTTTTCCGGCTGTTACAAATCAAACCACCCAAGCGCACACCACCAGTGTGAGCGTACTTAAGAACACCACGTGCAATGTTATTGGCAGCAAACATCGCCATCATTTCACCAGAAGTCACGATGTAGATTTCTTGTGCTTTACCTTCACGAATAGGCATAGCGAAACCACCGCAAACAACGTCACCTAACACGTCGTATGATACAAAATCTACGTCTTGGTATGCACCGTTTTCTTCTAAGAAGTTAATGGCGGTGATGATACCACGACCAGCGCAACCAACACCAGGTTCTGGACCACCAGATTCTACGCATCTGATACCCCGGAAGCCATTAATTACAACTTCTTCGAGTTCGAGATCTTCCACAGCACCCCGTTCAGCAGCCAAGTGAAGAACGGTTGTTTGGGCTTTACAGTGCAGAATCAAACGGGTAGAGTCTGCTTTGGGATCGCAACCCACAATCAGAATACGTTGACCCACTTCTGCCATAGCAGCAAGAGTATTTTGAGAGGTGGTAGATTTACCGATACCACCTTTACCATAGAAAGCTATTTGTCTAATCTTTTCGTCCGACATGATTTTTCTCCTGCTTTTGTTTCTTTGGTGGGTCTAATCGTGCGTTCATGCTGTATAGTGACAGCATTGACTCCGTGTAGAACGTCGTTGGAGGCGATCGCTCTACAGCAAAAACTGTTGTAAGTAAGTGCATATTTAATGAGTTGATAGTTAGAACAATCAACTAACTACAGATGACTAATGAATTAATAGTTCATAGTTGATAGTTAGAACAATTAATCAATAACAACTAAATACAGATGACTACTGAATTAATACTTGATAGTTAGAACAATTAACTATCAACAGTTAACCAATAACAATCAACTAATGAACATTTCCCAACAAGTGTTACCCACACAACCAACCAAAAATTGCAATCTACCCTAAATCGTTGCGATCACATCTCCAGTTTTACTGGTGTCATAACCACCGAGAGCTTTTAACTGGGAGTGAATTAATCGATGTTCCAGAGTACTGAGAAATTGCTTTACTGGTGCTTCTTCCAGATATTCCTTCAGAATGACTAAGTCGTATCGTGAGGAATGTAGAGGAATAAATCCCAGTCCAAAGGAAGCAGCTATAGAGGCTGTGCTAATACCTGCATTAGCAATCCCTGTTACTACAGCTTCAGCCACTTCTTGATGACTTCTTACTATATGCTCAAATCCTCTCACAGCATGGGATGGCAGTTCCTCTTCTTGGAGTTTACGTTCCAAAAGCATACGAGTCCCCGCACCAAGTTCGCGGTTGACAATCATTGCGTTGGTTTCTACAAGATCAGTCACTGTTTTAATTCCCATCGGGTTGCCAGACTCGACTAAGAGTCCTTCCTCCCAAACACCAAGCGTAATCAAGACGGCTGCCCTCCCATTGAGAACTTTACGGACGAAGGGAGTGTTATGTTCCTGGGTTTGGGGATCATACAGATGCATCCCAGCAATGTGAGCTTCACCTCGACACAGACTGCTTAATGCATCCATGCTATTGGCAAAGTTATACTGAACTCGCAGTTGCGGATGCCAGCGTTCAGCGGCTTGTGCCCAGAGTGAGAGTACAGGCGTACAACCTGCGATCGCTACCGTGTTGTGAATTCTGTCGAGATCGTCAAGTAGCCTCACCCGAACTGTGTTTGTATCTGAGAGGCTATTAACTTCTCCGTCAGCCGGAATCATCTCTAAGCGAAAAGCTTCTTTTCCTACAAGAGGATATGCTACCCATTGTCCCCCAATCCGCGCCAAACTGACTCGCTGTTGTTGACTGCAAGAGATAGATTTGGCAACAACTGCTTCCACTTCTTGTAAATCCTGCTCGAACCAGAAGAGATCCTCAACATGACAATTCAGTACCTTCGCTAAACGAAGTGATATGGCCACCGAGGGAGCACATTGTCCTGACTCTACACCACTAATTGTCTGACGGGTGACTCCAGCTAGCTTAGCCAAATCTTGTTGGCTCATACCTAAGCGGGTTCTGACTGACTTTAAGTTGTTACAAAGTTCCTTTTCTTGCCTCATCTGGTCTCTCTTCGTTACAAACTGCGTAGCGAGTTGAAGCGGATTTACCAGATCTAAAGAAGAACATTGAAGCGAACTCAATTTCCTCTAAAAATATAATTTTGAAGCGTGTTCTTTTGATTCCCTCCTTGACTATAGCATAGCTATCGCTAATTTATTTGCAAAATGCTATTTTTTTGGCAAATAAATTGGGAAGCGCTTAAAATGCATACTCCATAAGAGTTTAATGAAAATTCTTCTCTTCTAACTCCCCATTTATCTGCTTTTATCAAGCAAATAAGCTATTGAACAATGCAAAAAGGAGGCATTGGTGTGTTGTTCAGTAAGCCATTATTCTGTACAGAGGCAAAATTTCACTTCTTCGGTCTGTTTCTTTTTGACTTTTGACGAATCCGTTCGCGGAGCGTCTCCCCTTGCGAGAAGGGGCTGACGGGCATCTGAAGAGGGCGAGAGTGTATAATCTCCAACTGAGAACCGCTATAGATATTCTTTTCGCAGTTCGCGAGTAACAAGTAAATTATGCCTCAGTTGAGCAGACAAATGAAAATTGGTCAAGAAATTTGGTAAAATTAACATTAAGTACAAGGTAAAAAGTGATGACAACTTCAGATAGCCAATCGAAAATCACCAAAACCGACCAAGAGTGGCGCGAGACGTTAACGGAAGAACAATTTTGCGTACTACGTCAGCATTCAACAGAACGTCCAGGTAGTAGTCCACTGGATAAACAATACGCTAAGGGGACTTATGAATGTGCGGCGTGCGGACAACCACTCTTTACATCTGGAACCAAGTTTAACAGTGGTACAGGGTGGCCGAGTTTTTTCGATCCCATAGAAGGTGCGATCGCAACAACAATTGATAAGTCATTGTTCATGACTAGAGTGGAAGTGCATTGTAGTCGATGCAATGGACATTTGGGTCATGAATTTAATGATGGCCCTGCACCTACAGGTAAGCGCTTCTGTATGAATGGTGTCGCTTTGAAGTTTATTCCAGAGTCGGATTAACTTTAAGGGTTTAGCTTTGCACGCGTCATCTAACCCAAGTTTTCTAGGTGATTAAGCTCTTTTTGTCGATTAAAAATTTGGGCGATGCCCTTGGCCACGGCTTAAGCCGTATCGCTATGGACAAAGTAGAGGAATAGCGATCGCTCTTACAAATTCCTCTTCCTCTCTCTTGCGTGATTTCATAGAGGTACACACAATGGAGTTGCCACCTCTATTATTGCTATCAGTTCCTTGTCATTGACTTCAGCAATTTCTGCTGCCGTCAACCTGTACAAAGCTTTACTGAAGGTTGATACTTTTTATCTTTGATGCTAACGCACTCGTAACAAATGACATCACCAACGACTCTCAACCTTTGACCTAAGAACAAACAAAAACTTAGTGGAGCATGTAAAACTAAGTGAGTGTCGGTAGCTTCGTATTTTCGCCGATACTGACGAATTATTTCTTTCGCATGAATGGCCAATGCGATCGCATCTGTATCAGAACCAATTGCCCGTTCTCCAGTACCGGATTCTGGTTCTGCATAAACAACAGCACTAAATGGAATTGGTGAATCTTTATACAATTGCCTTAACTCTCCTGATGGATCACCTGAAATTCCCAAAGCAATTAGAAGATGCTCTCCAACTTTGCCATCTTCTTTGACAATTTTAAACTTTGCATCTGAAGGACTAACATCTGATCGCCACAAGTTGTTTTGTCCTGTGTTTTGTTTTTCTACTTGCAAAGTATATCCTCTAGTATGAGGAAAAACAGTACCAATAGCAACTGCTGTACTCAAAGAAAACCTACCTCGTATGTCTACAGTTACTTCAGCACGCCCTTGAGACAATTTTTCTCGTGCCTGTATTAAACTCGGTCGTAAAATATTATCCCAGGTAGCTTGGTCGGCAATACACCGGGGCTGAGTATCAATGTTAAAATACTGCGTCCAGTCCAGTTCAACAGTTGGTGAGTCGCCATAGTTTTGTTTTACCCATCCATGTACCCAAAGACTAGTACTGTTCGATTTCTTTTTTAGAATAGGGATATCTGCTTGGTTGATTCCTGCCATGAGGATGCTATTACAGGCATACTCGAAAGAAAACTCATAGTCTTTGCCTGCTCCCACCGCATCATAAAAGCTAGCAGCAAATTCTATCGCCGTCTGATCCCCTATGGTTTGATTCATTCCAATCACATAATCAATATGCTGCTTAATGACTTCTGCCTGGACTTCTGAATAACAAGCATTCAATAGCACACATTCTACTTGGTCGGCAAATAATTTGAACAGTCCAACTAAAGCATTGGTACTGACAAATTGAACTTCACCTGTTTCATTTTCTAATACAAGTCCTTCGTCTCCAACCCCATGTCCGCAAAAATGCACTATCTGCGGACGCTTGTTCAATAAAGCCAACCGTAAATCTCTCGGAGTCACAGCCCTGCATTGCACTAGCTCAAATTGGTCACGCTTGTGAGCACGTTCTAAAGCTTCCTCAATTTTTCGGACTTCTTTATCTAGGTGCAGATGGTTAGTTTGCCGAGGGTTAGCAGCAACGATGAGAATACGTTTGGGAGTAGTGCTCATAGGTTGATATTATTAGAAATTAGTACAAAAAAGAGTAGCTAAAAAATTCCTAAAGATTGTTAACTCGCTTCCCAGAAAAGCCGTTTTAGTGGGTTACAAGGTGGGTTAAGGCAATCGCAAAATAATTAAAAAACCATTAATTATAAATTTTAAGACCTGACTCCAAACAAATGTACTAATCCTGTCATCCTTTGCAAATCTTGAAGAAAGCGAGAACGGATGTGATTTGACTGTGGTGATTGTCCCCCCAGAAATAGACAAACAATCTCTTGACAATCCGCATCAATTTCTTTGCTGGGGATATTGATTCGCCTAATACTTACCCATGAGCAATGAGGATTGCTATTGGCGGCATTCCCTCCGACATCGGGATTACGTTTGTAATTTGGTTCGTAAATTAGGTGCATACCTTCTCCACGAGTTTCTATAGCATTGGTTTCCAACCACTCAAAATTATTCTCATCAACCGGATTGGCCTCGGGACCAGGTACTGCATAAATAGCACAAGTATGTGGTGAAAACACTTCAGATGCTAACAACCGATTTGCATTGACATCGATTCTATCAGCCCATTGCGATCGCACGGCTGTCAACCAATTTTCGTATGCAGAAGTCCAACGTTCTGAATTTAATGGTAGTCCGAAAGATTTTCTCTCCCATTTTCCTTCTGGATTGCGGACTTGATGCTTCATAATCAACAGACTTCCCCGTGATGAAGCCCTCCCATTATTCATATGGAAAATGTGCAACGGACGTCGCCATCCCCTGCCAACTCCTCCTACGCTGACTGCAAATCGTATGATTGGTAGAATAATTTTGTTGAGAATTTCGCTAGGAGCAGTAATTTGTAATTCCCCCTTCCAAATGTAAAAGTAGGGTGAATTATCTGAGCGCTCGCCCCAAGTTTCTGTTGGAGTCATGCGTATTTGCACACATCCAATACGGGTATTCGGCTCTAGTGTTCCCATAAGTTCCCATAGCGTTGCTTCTGCTCGATCTTTCGACATAACACCTAGCAGAAATCGCAGTATCCATGAACGCAGCCAACCGCGCCAGTGGGAAGGGCGAAATTCCTGTTTTTCCCTATCGGGTCCGGCACACCCCTGACTGTAAAGTGTAAATTCAAACGTTTTACTAGTACAACCATTTTCAGCTTGACGCAATTCCCTTGATGCTTGAAAATTCTCAGGTGCTTTAATACATCCGTATCCTGCGGCGGTACGACTACCAATTCCATAGACGCTGAGTGCTTGCTGTACCCATTGCCAAATAGTTTCTACGTCCTGAGAGCTTACTTTACCTGGAATTCCTCGGATTGCTACCGTGACTGCAACACTATCTTTACCGTTTCCTAACGTATAAAGCGACAGGGGTGTTCCTTGTCCTTCATGGTAGACTTGGAACTTCTGCTGCGGGTTGACGATATCTAAAACAAGTTTAGTTGCTTCAGAGGGCCATGCATCTAAAAATTCGATTTTGCCTGCTTGAATGACATTTCTTTCCTGACACCCCAGCAATTCTAACATTTGGCGGCGGATGCTTGGACGTTCCATTGCCCATTTACGCACTATTCCCCGAATTGAAGAACCGGGAATATAGCCATTAAGCGGAAGTTCCAGCATTTTATCCAAGTTTGCGTCCAATTGGCGTTTATCTTCCGGTCGTCCGTTAGCGATCCGCCATGCACCGCAGGGCTCTCCCGCAGAAACCATTGTCTCGACATCGGGATGAGGAAACGAACCAACTTTGCTTCTCCAGTGTAGGGTAAAAGTACCCCTCCTGAATAAGTCTGAATTACCTCTACGTTGATGCTGATTTTCAAGTAACTTAATGAGTTCGGGTCCAGTGTACATAAATAATTAAAAAGTAAAAAGATAAAAGTAAAAAGTAAAAAGAGAATCCCCATAATTAAAATTAGGGAATTTTACGCTCACCTTTTTTTGTCGCGAAGCTCTGGGGAAGGAAGCTTCCGTCCCCAGAGCTTCGCGCACTATGTGTCTCGAAATTTTTTTTTCCATAAATAAATTTAGGGGCTTGAAACCGCTTTTTCTTTTTCTTTCTTTTGCCTTTTGCCTTTTAACTTTTAACTTTTTGCTTGTGGTGTGATGCTTGCAAATCGCTGTTGCAGCAATACAGATCGGCTTAACGTAACCGTATTGGCGACGTTGCAGAATAAGCTCGTGCCCAAAAATTCCAATGATTGGATAGCATCATTGCTTTACTCCAAGTTGCCATGTATTTTGCTGGTTCTGTCCGTGCCATTTTGACGATCGCCTCACGTAATTCATCTTCTGAAGGTGGCTTTTGCGGATTGATAAATTGACCGAGTAAAGATTTCCACACTGGGAGAATACGCGATCGCACTTTTCCTTCTTGGGCGTTCGTTTGTTTAACGTAGGCTGCGGCTGAAAGCAAACCAAAAACTCGTAAATGTTGAGATAATCTTAAAATAGCGTTTAAATCTTCTTTGTCGATAGCTGTTTTTGCACTGCTTTCTAAGTATGTTTGAATGTGTTTGTGAGCAGTAAGACTTATTTGTTCTGGTTTAACCATGACTACACCTCCACATGTATCAGTTGATTGGGCTGTAATTCAGGTAAGGTATTATTTGTTACCCACCCTTGTACCCAACCGCGTCCGACGTTGGCTTGCCCTCCAATTTGGAATAATCCTGTCACAACATCCATTAACAAATCATTTTCGTATTGGCTTACAGGATTATTTTTGTTTAATTTATAACCCCAAGGGTAGTACAATATAGTATCTCTAGGAATGCAAACATCTGTCCAAAATATTTCGGCACCACCTTCAGAATCATCTTCATCATCTTCACCAACTTTGTTAATTTTGTTGCGAATTTGTGTCCATAGCGAATGCTCCATTAAGGTTTGAAAATCACTATCCGCAAGGACGATGCGGTTTTGTTCCCATGTTGACTTAACTGCATTATTAAGCGATCGCTCCCAATTTCCAGCCAAGGCGATCGCTTGCTTTTGCGGTTTTGTAAGTGCAGACACTTGCAATTGAGCATCAGCAACATCATAAGTACCTGTTTGAGTCCCCACGGGATTTTCGGGAAACTCGTTTATCGGCAGTTTAGATAGCAACGCATGATCACGAATCAGCGAATGGCAACTTACCCAAGTAAATACATTTCGGTTGCCGTTCATCGACATTGTTCGCATTGGAACCCACAACAAACGGGCATCACCAAACCAAACTTGATGAATCCCCATTTGTCCGTCCGCACTCAATTCTTTACCGAATAATTTATCTGCGGCTGCTGGGTTCATAGAGTTTACATCCCAGCGCAGGCTACCTCTCAGCGAAGAGCCGGGAATATAAGGAAAATCGGTGTGTACTTCGCGGACAATATCCAAGATATTTCCTAAATCGCCTTCACCACCGCAATGAATTGGCGCAAGCGTGTAAAGATATCCAGTACGAAAATCACTCATTAATTAAGTTCCTTGTCCCCATAAAAGTTTTCCATAATTAAGCTGTTTAAAAGTCTCCAACCACCGCCCATCCTTTTCTGGTAATAATTGCGGGTTTGTAGGTACTTCGCCATTAAAAACGTACACCGTCCCTGGCGGTACAAACGCCCGTTGCGGTAACAGGGCAAATTCCTCCTTTGTTTTGTTGTCAATATCTTTACGCATTGTTGATACACCACCCCACAGTAAAGCTTTGTCCGTGGCACATCCTTTGAGTTGTTGCTTCCAAGCGCTGGGATAGCTGCTGTACCTTGCTTCTGCAAATAGTGCGAGTCCTGGGGTGAGAAGATAGGCAAACTCTGGTATTTTTGATGAGCGATCGCCTTTGCTCAAAAAATTGAGTTGTTCAAATAGGGTGGTATTGGCTTCCAACTGCAGCCGAGAGACGATCGCCCGGTGTCCTTCTCCTCCCAACCGCACAACGCTTTCTGAAATTTCTTCACTAAATGCTGCAACAAAGCTCCATCCATCTTCGAGGCGGACTGCAACTTCAGTAAAGTAGCCATCAGCATCTTTAACTTGTCGCTTGTCAGCTTGCATGTGGATGTGGGGTAATACCTGCGTCTTCCAAGGATTGCTGTGAAAGTCTTCTTTACACCAATCTTTTTTACCTTCAAGGTATTTAAATAGTGCTTCGGCTTTTATCCAAGGTTTAGGTGGACTGATATTTCCGTTCCATTTTTTATTTAAAACTAGTGGATCGATTTGTCCCCCATCAAATACCAAGTGCTTCCATATCCCGTCTTGGTAGTCGATAGGTTGTAGGCGTTGAATCTCACTCCAGTCATTGCTGGCAGTTTTACGATCTTTGCCTGGGGGATACAAACAGACTAAATCTTTAGGTGTGGGCAACCAAAGAGTATGGTTGTTATCTAACAAAAAAGGACCGAGGAAAGTCAAATCCTGCTTGCTGCGTTCACTTTTATTGCTGCTTTTTGGAAGAAGCGATCGCAATGCCTGAAAGACTGTAATTGGCATGGGCGGGAATAGTCCCTTCGCCCAAGAACCTTCGCCTGGGCTAAAAGGTTTGCAGTCTCGAAAAAGCAGTATATCTAATGGAGTAATTGTATACCAGTGCATGATAAGTTAATAGTTAAAAGGTAGGGACGAAGGGCTGTTCTCCCTTAGGATTGATTTATGTACAAACATTTTTGAAATTGGTACGAGGGTAGGTCGAAAGTTGTGCAATTCATAAGTATCAACTCTAAAATCATTCTTTCTTTTGCCTTTTAACTTTTAACTTTTAACTTTTAACTTTTTCTTCCCATTGCAGGCGTTCTACCCGCTTATCAACCCAAAAAGCGGTAAATCTCAAAAGTTGGGCTAAATCTTCTGGTTGAGTACCTATGGGTGTGCTGGGTGTGGGCTTAATATTTTTAGCTTCCTTAACCCAGTGTTCTAAAGTTTGTTTATCCGATTGTTCTAGTTCTAAGAGCGTTTTTTGAGCTTGTTGTATTTCTAAGAGCGTTTTTTTATCGCTTTCTTTTAAGATTTTTTCCGCCTGTTCTTTTAAGGTTTCTTTCGCCCATTCTTCTATAACTTTTTTAGCCCATTCTTCCCATTTGTCTAACCATGTCTCAATTTTTACAAACACCTCTAGTTGTTTGCTAGAATCGCGGCTTTCCATGATAACTTTGGCTGCTTTGGAAAATAGATGGTGATTCTCCGTAATGGAAGCGCGACGGGGGAGTTCTTCGGCTAACCGATACAGTAGTGGGCTGAGGTTTTCTTTGTATAATTCATATTCTTTCACCCAATCCCACCATGTCTCCAGTAATTCGCCTTTCATTAGTGCTTCCAACTGATTTCCACCGCCATAAATGACGCGGAAGCAAATACCATCTTTATCAGGCATTTTTTTCGCCCTGTCCGCTTCTGCTGTCCAAAGACTTTCTAATACAGTGGGGAGAGGAACGCTTTTGTGGGCAAAGACTACGCCCATACTCATGGTGGCTCCTACACCCATTGTAAAATGGGGACGTTTGGGTATGGGTAGTTCTTTTATCTTGTCAGTAGGATGCCAATAACCAGTGTCTTCGTTTCCGGATGTCCCATTCCGAGAATTAGTAAATTCTCCGTATGGATCTTCGCCACCGCACCAAGCTGCACGCAGAGATAATACGTATTCTGGTAAGTCTTCTAAAGGTAGCACCACTTTCACATCATCTCCACCACTGTAAATGACACGACCGCAGAAACGCTTTTCAGTCAGATAGGGTACAAGACGATTGGAGAAGTCTAACAAAGCGCGGTTGAGTCCGACGTGGGTTGCTGGTCCCATGCGCTTTTGGGTTTCGAGCAGTTGTTCCAAACTGGGAATGTTTTCCCCAACTGCTGACTTGACAATATAACTATTATATGTATTCAGTTTCTCTCCAGAAACGTAACTACCCATTCCATCCCCGTCGGCGAGAAGAATCACCCACCAATCTGTAGGACTACTATCGCCAAAACCTGTCTCACTGTGTGCTGCATTAATTATCTTTTTTAGGATATCAGCTTCTGTGCCTTGTAAGCTCATGTCATCTGCTAGCCATTTGCTAGAGAACATAACGCCATTGTAGTTACGTCCACGACGGTTATGAGGATTAATTTCGGTATCTGTTTTAGGCACTTTAGAAGAACGGAACCGAGTCAAGAAATGAAAAAATCCACTGTAGTCTGGTAACTGCGCTCTAATTTTACTGTTGAGCTTCAGCCAGTATTCACGGACTAGTTGAGGGTTATCATGTACAAATCGTGCTGATGCGATCGAACTTAAGTTAGGAAATCGTAATAGTTGTTCATAAAGAATTTGATTTTCTTTGATAACTTGAAATACCTTTTTTTCAGACTGCTGAGAAGATTTAATTTTTTTGACAATAGCCTCGACATCAACCCCTAACGCTTCTGCGACTCCACCATAAAACCACGCCATGCGCTTTGTTAGTTCTAATGCATTCAGCTTTTCGGAACCATTGAACATTCCCGGAAATGCTTTAGAGATGGTGAGCCAAAACAGGCGCATTGAACTAAGTGGTATACCAGCACCTTCAGAGAATTTAGTATAGTTAAACCGAGGATGGACAGCGCTCAATTGTCCAGATATGGTTGAACGTTCGCCTGGTGCGGTGGCAATTTGCCAAGTGCGAGTATTTTTGACTGCTTGCAAGCTGAGGCGCAAGCGTTGTTGCAGACTTCCCCACCAAGTCCCTACATTCAAGGTGTGATAAACCTGGGATTCAGCTTCAGAAGGTAAATTTGTTAGTGCTTGGGCGATTTCTTGCTGGATTTCAATCCACTTTTGGTCAAAGGTAGTATTGTTTTGTTTATTAGTAATAAGTGGTAAATCTGGACTTCCTAAAGGAACGGCTGCCCAATAAGGTTCCCAAGTATGATTTAGTTGTTCATCCCAGAGTTTATTCCATTCCCAGCAGCTTTCATGTTTGAGAAGTTCTAGTTCTTGCTTGTAGAGTTCTTGAGTGGTGGCTGCATCAGATGAGTTAACTAAATTACCTAATACTTCACGAAGTAATGTATCAATATCTTCTTTAGTTTGCTTTTTTAAATATCCAACGACTCTTTCTCTAATACAGTTCCTAACTTGCTTACCTATTTCAACCCATTCTTCAGTAAGTTTTTTCGTGAGTTTGTCACCCCATTCCTGCGCTGCGTCTTTCCCTGAAACCAAAACAGTAATCATATTGGGAAACCCAGCCGTACTTAAACTGGTGGAGGATTTATCCTGAAAGCGACTCGTAGGGGTTTTCTGTTGGTGGAGCAGGGCAAAGTCGTTAGCAAAATCTGAATACTGTTTAATCATCAATGCATCGATGATTTCTTGGCTCCAGAGAGATGGTATAATCACAGCATCGGGTCCAAGCTGTTGGGCGATATACCAGCACAAGCGGGTGCTGAGGTAGTGCAGTAGGTACGAACCCGCCCAAAAATCTAGGAATTTCCGCGAGGACTTGATAAAATCCTGCACGGGCGAGAAGGTAAATACTAATAGATCAGGAGTTTGATATTTTTCTCCAATCTGCCAAGATTCAGGAAACATTGCACCTGTCAACGCTGATACTGTACTTTGGTGACTGTGTAGCGGACAGTCAGGTATGACGGTATGTGCGGGGAAGAGTAATGCGTCGTGTTGCGTGGCGGCTAAAAGTTCTGGGTAAAATCGCCAAAACCACCAGAAAACTTTTTCAGCATCTAGTTCGTCTTTTATTCTGCCAATATCCGGCCTTTTCTGAAGCTGTAACGCCACAACCTGTTGTTTTTGACCGCTTATCGGATGATGGACGGTAACTTGTTGTGTGTTTTCTCTATGTTCAATATGATATAGATTAACGCGATCTGAGGAGGAGGCAATATCTTGTGCTTGTCCACCTTGGTTGCGATCGCCACTTTGCCCCCACCATGTCTGAAGGCTGCTTAAGTCATTATTTAGACATGTCAGTTGAGATGCTAGATCTTCTCCCCATGCGCGTAATTCCGGTGCCTGTAGTAATGCATATAACTTACGTTGATAAAAGTCCATATGGTTATGGTGTATGGCAAAGGCTTGAAGCTTTGATTGGGTCAAGACTTCAGGCTGTGTTTTATTTCTTTGGTTTTACCCAAATGAATTTTTTATGTATCAAAAAGATAATTCACTATCTGACTAACTTATTACGGAAAATTACGGGTAAATCCTCTCATTTTTGTAAAATATTTGAGAACTATAAGTAATTTCTATCACGTCGGCTGATTAGTTATCATTTGGAATATCTGTAAAACAAGCGTGGAACGCTCTTGCTTTCAACCATTTCAGATGGTAGCTTTATTTCCGGCGACCTGTGGTAGGTCTTTATTAATTAGTGAATCTTATAAATCTAATCACCATTGATAAGCATCTGAGGGGGTCAGGCAATGGCTGAAAGCCTTATTCTTTCGTTGACCCCCTCAGATCACTTACTAGGCATGGATTTGAAGGTGGTTTCTTATGACTTTATTAATAAAGATTCCTAATAATCTGCAAGACAACTTGACCCCCTTAGATTTCGGGGTGTACAATCAGGTCAGTGCAAGGCTTTCAAAAGTCTAGCCTTTGAACTTCTTCGGAAGTTGAACTAATGGAAACAGATTCAACAACACCGAAGGTGTTATTGAACTCAACATCTTTGAACTTCTTCGGAAGTTGAACTAATGGAAACTTTTGGATTCGGTCTTTTGGACCCTATTAATTCAACACTTTGAACTTCTTCGGAAGTTGAACTAATGGAAACTTTCATGTACTGTTCCGTCGGGCAAGGTAACAATTATCTTTGAACTTCTTCGGAAGTTGAACTAATGGAAACTTTGATTTCAATAAAAAGCTAAAGAGAACCCAACAATAACTTTGAACTTCTTCGGAAGTTGAACTAATGGAAACGAACAATCAACCCTACTAATCCCACAGGACGACTAGTCAGGTGGGTGTTAATCCATAATGGCAAGTAATCGACGCATATTAATCACACCCTCAA
>CALMVQ010000026.1 GCA_937873135.1 uncultured Scytonema sp.
TGCCGCGTGGCAAGGCACCCCCCGCCCACCATCTGTGCCAGTTGCGTAAGTCCTGTTTTCTACTGATTTATAGTGGTTTGCAGACATTGAGTAAGGGGACGAATTATGTCAAAATGCTACACGAAATTCCCTGTGCTGGTTGTGAATATTTTACCAACGACTACCGACTAAAATGTACGGTACATCCTCATAAAGCTTGCTCGCTTGAAGCGATTAACTGTGTTGACTTTAAGGTGAAAACTGCCTCCTGTAATGCAACCCAAAAGGGTCAGCACAAGCTTTGCTACAGTACTTGTATTAGCAAAAGCAATGCCAGAAACATGGCTATAGACTAATAGGACTTACGCAAACTCTACTCATTCTTGGCGTTCTTGGCGTCTTGGCGGTTCAATAAATTAAGCCTTTTGGCAACTTTTGCATAAGTCCTAACTAAGTAACTTTTTCTACTAGTACATGACGGCACTGTCTAAAGCTACCATACCCTGCGGGAAGCCACTGCGCATCTATAGAATTGCTGATCCGTTTCGTTAAAGAATGTGAACTTCTGCCATGTTTGTGCAGATGAATTATCAGGGCTATTTTCTGGATAATCACTGCGATGCATAATTGATTTCCATAATAATGAGACTTACTGAGTCAATAAGAATGCGCCATCGCACTTCGTTTCACTTACCGTTTGCTATTCACGGTTTCAGGTGTTACCGACTACATTAAAGTTACCCATACAGCCAGCCTCCGCGATCTGATCTTGATGAGGATGAAACATATACATTCCTGGAGTACGATAAGTGAATTCCAGAATGTGACGTTCCGCAACCCCCATTGTAATTACGTCTGTTTCTTCGTTTGGAGTTAAGGTTCGACCAGTCCGATAAACTTTAAACATATTGGCATGGATGTGAAAGGTCAAAGCTGGTTCAAGTTCAGTCATATTGAGGATATACAGCCGGATGAGTTGGTCTTGCTGAATTGGGATAGGATGATCTAGGTAGTAGTTTGGTATTCCATTAAAGGCATACAGCTCGTTACGCCCGTCTTCATTCACGTCATAACCCCCCATAACCAGAACTATTTCATCAGCACTGGGACGACCTTCCTCTGGGTCAATAATGAACATTCCATATAAACCCTTGCCAATATGACGGGTTACAGGAGAAATATGACAGTGGTACAAATGTACGCCATACGGCTCGGCATCAAATTCAAAAACCTTAGTGCTGCCATGACTAATGGGAACGACTCCATCCATATCTGTTGGATGAATGCCATGAAAATGCAACGAGTGGGCATGACCTGCACTATTGTGGAAGAGAACCCGGATGCGATCGCCTTTGGTCGCCCTAATGGTCGGTCCCGGTACGCGACCATTAATATTCCAGGAAGCAAAATTCACCGCTCTGGTGAGTTGAAGCGTTGAGTTTCTAGCCTCGAAGTTAAATTCCCGCACAGTCCGTCCATTTTCTTGCTTGACTGTGCCGTAGTCAAAATCCCTCAGCAGTTCCAGAGGGTTGAAGCTATTATCAGCAGTTGCCCCCGTTTTCAGAATCGGTGGTACTTTGACTTTCGTTTTCTGCCTTTGCCAAAGGGAAGATAAAACGAAACTTGCACCTGTTAGCCCCACGGACGCTAGCCCTATTTTGAGAAGCTGGCGACGATTATAAAGCTCTGCTTTCTCTGACAGATTTTGATTTGGCATAGTCCTCCTGTAATAGAATTACTAACAGCATCAGACGCATCGCATTTCACGGAATGTGCATAGGATAGGGTTGGAGGTGTTTTTTGAGGCGGGCAAATCTTATCAAGGATAGCCCGATTTTTACAGACGCGCAGCAGCTACGAGTCATTGATTGATAGCTGCTATATAATTCGTATAAAGAAAAACTACATAGAAACTTTAGCCTTGCACTAAACTAATAGTCTGGTCAAGTGGCGTTAACTACCAAGCTCCTTGTCAAGAGATATGGGGTTGGTACTCAACTACAAAACCCTGGCAAAAGATTCTTAATGGCTTTTGAACGATAGCTCACCTACTTGACATGAAAAATTACTAAAGCTTAATATCTTAAGATTAGAGCAACTAAAAACTATTTGCAACAGATGGGAAGTTTTACATTTGAACCAACTAGTACAACAAGGCAAAAGTAAAAAGTAAAAAGTAAAAAGAAAGAACACTTATTCTGTAAGCTTTTTATCTGTTTCAGATGGGTGGTTTATTTCCGCCGATATGTACTAGAATACAATCTATTTGTTGTATGCCCTAGATAGTATACTCTCTGAGCATCTATTGCGACTAATTTTCATAAAAATTTCATCATAAAATACTCAATAGGAAAAGTCAAGCAATAAAATTAGTGAGCATTTGCGACCACGAGTTCGGTATAATTACTCTGTAATGGTATTGCTGATAGACTTTGATTCAAATACTCTCCTTTATATGTATCATCAAAAATGGAATTAGCTTGAAAACTATTTTCAGGTATTCCATTTTTAATCGAAACACTATATCATTAACATTTAATTAGACAAAAGTACTCTCACTACATATAGTCGTTAATTTGTTGAGAAAGATTACATGATCGGTAAACTGTTTGAAGCAGGTGGCATAGTCATGTGGCCCCTGCTACTATGTAGCGTATTGACAATTGGTCTAGCTGTTGAGCGTGTGCGATTTTGGCTGTTGTTATCGCGTCAGCAACCCTTGATTCGAGAGGTATTCAAACTTTACCGCCAGAACAACATGGTAGGTGTCATTAGTCAAGTACGACAACATGCAGATCTACCAGTAATGCGGATTTTTCTGTCGGCATTTGAACTAGAACGACCAACGCCAGACAAGTTTCGTTTGGCATTGGAAAGTGAGGCGCTGGCAGAAATTCCCAGACTGCGAAGGTTCAACAATGTGTTTGAGTCGATAGTGGGGTTGGGACCACTTTTAGGTCTATTGGGAACGATATTAGGATTAATTAGATCCTTTAGAGGACTGAACATCGGTGATGTGGGAGGATCGAAAACCACAGCTGTGACAGCAGGGATCAGTGAAGCCCTATTTGCCACAGCATGTGGGATGATCGTGGCTATCCTTGCACTTTTAGCAGCGAACACGTTTCGCGCATTGTTTGAACACCAAATATCGAAGATTCAGGAATACGGCGGACAGTTAGAAATACTGTATCGCGATCGCTACGAAGAAGAAGGAGAAAGAGCTTATGCGTCTACACTATGAATCAAGAAAAGCGGTAGAAGTGAACATTGTACCGCTGATTGATGTGATGTTTGCACTGTTGACTTTTTTCGTGATGTCAACACTATTTTTAACACGCTCACAAGGTTTACCAGTAAATTTACCGCAGGCGGGGACAGCATCTAGCCAGAAAGAGCCAGAAAAAATCAGCGTGACTATCAACTCAGCTGGACAAGTAAGTTTGAATCGTCAGCCAACTAATATTAATGCTTTGGAATCCCAAGTACGTACCTTGGTTGGTGCCAACCCAGACGCTTTAGTGATTATTAATGCCGACCAAAAAGTTGAACACGGAGAGGTAGTCTCAGTGATGGATCAAGTGCGACGGGTGAAGGGTGCGAAATTGGCTATTGCAACTCAAAAATTATAGCAAGTCGAAGATTGGCGATACTGATGGTAGCCGAAGCCTGCGGGCATCGCACTGTGCTTAACGCACCATTGATGTTGTCACTGCTTGCAAGTTTTTCTGCTGACGGGGATCGCGCTCTTGTTAGAAACCATGTGATGAACAGAATAATATTCAGTAGACATGGAGTGACAATTAATTATGCCTTAGCTGAGATCCTTGGTAGGGGCTTTCGGTGCCTGCCCCTACATTATTCATCTTCTTTTGTGTCTAAATGTATTATCAAAAAATTACAGATTTCTAGTAGTTAATCATTTCTCCGGCGTTGTCAAAATTAGAACCCATTTGTATCAAGAATTTCGTGAAATGGTATCAGCTATTTACCTGAAAATTGCTGTAATTACCATGTTAAAGATCAAGGTGGGCTATTATATAGAGTGTGTGTACCAGCGTGTAACTTATGGTTCTACAAGCACCTCTTCAAAAGAAACAGCCAACCATCACTTGGGAAGCACTTCCTGCCGACTTTGCTTTACCAGATGACCCTGTGGAAAACATTCAACAACCCCTGCAAGCCGCAGGACTGACTGATGCGTTAGGTGCGGCCGGACGTATTCAACCACAGATGCTAATTGGCTCTAACTTTGGACTGGTTGCAAACGTTAATAAAAAAACAGTCGTTAAAGCACCAGATTGGTTTTATGTACCTTGTGTGCAACCTGTGGCATCCGATGTCATTCGCCGTAGCTATACTCAGAATTTAGAGGGTGAACCGATTGCAGTTGTCATGGAATTCCTCTCAAATGAGGATAATGGAGAACTTTCTGTACGCACGACTCCACCATATGGAAAACTTTACTTTTACGAGCAGATTCTTGCTGTTCCTACATATGTAACTTACGATCCATACGAATCAATTTTGGAAGTAAGACGCCTGCAAAATAAACAGTACGTGCGACAGGAAGCATCAGAGAACGGGCACCACTGGATTCCTGAGTTAGAGCTATTTCTAGGAATTTGGTCTGGTGAGCGACTATGCCAAACGATGAACTGGCTAAGATGGTGGGATGCAGATGGTAATATGTTGCTATGGAGTAGCGAGCAAGCTTCTCAAGAACGTCAACGTGCTGAGCAAGAACATCAACGTGCTGAGCAAGAACATCAACGTGCTGAGCAAGAACGTCACCGCTCGAACAAGTTAGCTGCAAAATTACGCGAATTAGGTTTAGAAGAATGATGAAGTAGCTTAAGAATTATAATCAAAGCAAGGCAGTCCCAATAAAACAAGTTGGAGCAACAAGCATGAAAGTGTCTTGCTTTCCTCTGCTCACAGCGAACTGCTAGAATGCTACCTACTAGAAATCGAAGCGATGCTCAGTCAACATCCTAGTGCAACAAGGCAAAAGTAAAAAGTCAAAAGGCACTCATAATGAAATCCTTATATATCAAGCTTTTGGTTTGAGATTTACTGGTAAGTTATTTCAGCCAGCCTGCACTAGTAGGCTGTCAAGACTGAAT
>CALMVQ010000027.1 GCA_937873135.1 uncultured Scytonema sp.
AGCTTTTTACCTATTTCAGATGGGTGGGTTATTTCCGCCGCTCTGTACTAGTTAGGTATAAAAACATAGCGGGGATATCTTCCCCTGTGTGCAATTGTTCAAAAAATTAGAACCAAATTCGCGTCACTAGATTCCGGTTTCTGAAATATCCAGGTACTGTTTCAGTGCTGTTAGTGTACTTCCCCAACACAATTTTAGGTGAGGATGCGGTAGAAAGCGTGCCTCATATTTGTTAGCCGATACGTATCGTTTAATTTGTACAAAATATGAGCGAACCGTGAGTACGAACTTTAACGGTAGGATAAGTTGGGTGCTACCAGGATTTTCTAGATGAATTATGACGAAATCCGATAAGAAAGGGGTGCGAGGAAAATTCTCGCGGCGGGGATTTTTGAAGGGGGCGGCAATCGGTACTGCGGCTGTCAGTAGTGAGAAGTTGTTAAAAGGTGAGAAAGCTGAAGCAAGCAGTGACGGCTTTTACCCTCAGACAAATACTCCAACGAGAGAGTTTGATTTCACCCAACAATCTGGGGCGCTACAGCCAGATGGAATTGTGGATAGTGCTTGTCAGTTCTGCAATTCACTCTGTCGGTTGAAGGTGCATGTCAAAGACGGAAGAATTATCGATGTGTTGGGCGAACCAGACGATCCGGTACAGGCAGGAGGCTTGTGTGTAAAGGGCCCAATGATGACGCAACTCGCCTACAACCGCTTCCGCTTGAAGAGTCCGATGAAACGAGTGGCAGGAGAGAAGGGTTCACCAGATGCTAAATTTGAAAAAATTTCTTGGGATGAGGCACTGACAACAATTGCTACCAAATTCCTGGCGTTAAGGGATGCAGGAGAAGCAAGGGCGATCGCTAATAAAACCTCTGGTAGATTGCCTCGCGGTACTGGTTCTTTAGTAGAACGCTTCTTCACACTTCTTGGTAGTCCCAATAACACGGATGTGGGTCCAGTATGTAATGATGCTGGGGGGAATGCTTTGGCGTGGACTTTTGGACTGGGTAACTTCACTAATGGCTATGGTTTGGATGGTGCCACAGGCAAAGAAGATTTGGGTGCTGCCAAGTACTTTCTTTTCTTGGGAACCAACCAAGCAGAGACGCAACCAGTCACTTTTGCTTATTTGCTGAGAGGACGTGCCAAGACGAAAGCTAAACTGGTTGTCGTTGATCCCCGCTTAACCCCCACGGGCGCACAGGCAGATGAGTGGATTGCACCCAAGCCTCATACCGACCAAGCACTGATTTTAGCAATGCTGCATCACATTTTGGCAAACAACTTACACGATGCTGCTTTTGTCAACAAATGGGTGTTAGGTTTTGACGAGTTGAAAGCCCATCTCCTAAAGTCTGGCTATACCGCAGAATGGGCTGAAAAAGTTACGGAAGTTCCAGCTAGTAAAATAAAACAAATCGCCGAGGAGTACGCAAGGGCAAAACCTGCGGCAATTTTTTGCAACGCAGGGATATCGCACCAGTTGAACGCCTTTGACATCTATCGAACCTTGGCATTCCTCGCCGCCGTTACTGGGAATATTGGTGTCAGTGGTGGGGGATGTAACTTCATGCACAACACTTGGCCTGGAGGCTTAAACCTGCCGCCTTTACAGGGAAAAGTTCCCAAAACAGATATAGCACTCCCAGTTGGCCCGGACTATTTTGCCGAGTCCATCCTGACAGAGAAACCTTACCGCTTAAAAGCGATTGTGACTGAGGGCAATCCGATCATTGCATCTGCAAATACGAACAAAGTGACAGCGGCATTTCGCCAATTAGACTTTTACACATACACCGGACTCTTCATGGAGGAAGCTGCTTACTACGCAGATATCATTCTCCCGGTTTGTAGCGGTTTTGAGATGGAAACGGTGTACATGCGGCGCGATGATCGGGCGATTCGCTGGCAGAAGCAGGTGATTCCTCGCTTAGGTGAGTCCAAACCCGACTGGGAAATCTGGATCGATTTGGCACACATAATGGCGAAATTAGATAAGCAAAATCACTCAGAGTATTGGACAGCAAATTTTCCCCTAGAATGGAAAGACTACCGTCAACTGTGGGCAACATTTGTCAAGCACACCCCCGGTATGGGCGGGATGACCCAAGAACGCATGTCTAAGCGTGCAGAACCTTTGCGCTGGCCCTGCCCCTCACTCGATCATCCGGGCGTGAGTACTCTGTTCCTGGATCATCCCTCTTGGTACAAAGCAGCAGAAGCACTCAATCCCAAGAACAAAGGCAAACGATTTCTGACGCCTAGTGGCAAGATAGAAATTTATACTCTGGCGATACAGAAGAAATTAGCGCCAGCCGGACACAATGCATTGCCAGTGTTCTTCACCCATCCAGAAGTGACAGGCAAACATCCGACGATTGAATACACAAATGAATTTGTGCAGAATCCAGTCAATCCCCAAGCCTTAACTCGAAAGGTGAAATTGGGGAGAATTTCCTCCGAACATAAAGACTACCCGTTAATGGGAACCATCGGCAGACCAAGTGTCGTGCATTTTGCTGGTGTGACTCAGTGGACTTACACAGGCAAACAGATGAACGGTATTCGTCAGATTCAGATTCACCCCAAAGCTGCGGCATTATCAGGAATTAAAAATGGGGATGCGATCGCTGTTGAAAGTCCTAGAGGTGCGATTACAGGTACAGCACTTTTGTGGGAGGGAATCCGAGAGGACACAATTTTTGTCCCCAATACTTTTGGTCCATTACAGAAAATGGCCGAAGAGCTTGGCACACCTTACTATGAACCTGCTAATATATTGCTTGATGATCGCTTTTACGATAACCTTTCCGGACAGCAGGCTTATAAGTGCTTTGCTTGTCGAGTTAAGAAAGTATAGCGGCTCTTGTAGTATATGTATCAATTCATTCAATTTCTTGATACATATACTTCGGGGCTACCAGACATCCCGATCTTTTTAGGTGTTCCCAATGAGCGTGTATTATCTTCCAAAGCTCAGGACTTTAGTGTAGCGTTTTTGAAACCAGATAGCTCCAATATTAGTGAGCAAACAGGAAATTGCTAGCCACAGCAAGATATAAGTGGGAGGCATCACCACACCTATTGAGAACCATGTATATACGTGTGATATCATTACTAAAGCAAACATGCCAGCAATTCCCGCCATTTTCCACACTTGATGCGATGGGCGATTTAGTACGGCAAAAATGATCGTCAACGATGTCGCGATTATGTTGGCCGGCACGAGAAATGCACAGATACTGACGCAGTTAGCGCGGGAGAAATCAGCCAAGGTTTGAAAATCGAGCATCACTTCATTCGTATAGAATTGCAACACTTTATAGTGTCGCCTGATTTCTAGAAAACAGCTAGCGAATGTTGCATTTATTGACATTTCCACTAATGGGTTCACTATCGCATAAATTAAGAAAGATTACATATTTGCGTGCTAATTTTGCTGTAAGGAGACGCAGCAAAGTACGTATAAAACCTGGAAAGAAACATAATGCAAGCAATTTATCTACAGATAGAGCTTACATGATATGGATATTGGTAAGTAAGTCGGCGCAAATAAATCATTGTATGTTTGAAGTTGGCTCTTGCGTGAACACAAAGAAACTACGAACAAAATACAGTAGTTTTACATTTCGTTACATAGGTTGTTTTTTTTTGCCGACTTACTTAAAACAATGTTGACTTATGTTAAACTCTCGAAAAAAAAACAATGAATATTAATAGCTGACCGGAACTAAAAAATTAGATCCAGTCAGTATTGAACATGCGCTAGTGCCACTGTAATCAAATAATAACTTTAAGAGCTTTATATCTCGATGTCTGCTCCTAAAACCCACTTGAATTATTGTCTATTATTATTTAGTGGCTTGTGCCCCAGATTTTCGGTTTAACCCCAATTACGTCTCCAAACTGTTGCCCAATGTCCAGGTATCCAGTGTCGTCGGCTATAGCGATAATCCCAATGTCCAGGTATCCATTCTCGAACGTAACGAGCAATTTCATAAGATGCTGGAACAGTAGATTGTGCTGTGACGGTTGGTAAAACCTCTGCTGCTTTTACCTGTGTTGACCAAACAGGTACAGCGAACGGTAGAGCAAGCAAAGTACAAGCTAAAATGTGTTTCATTGGTTTCATTTCCTGTGTATATGGAAGTTAATTCAAGTTGCCCAAATTAACTGACTATTCTTTAGACTTGCTCAAACTCTATAAAGGTTCAATCAATTTTTCCGAACCCAAAGTCATATCGGAGAAAAGTAGCAACATCCTGTGGATACTTTGCTTGTTCAGGAAACAAAAACAGCGCTTACCCACTTTATACTGTTGCCTCCTTTGAAGAATTGGTCTAGCTTATGATCTTAGGACTTACGCACACTCTACGAATTCTCGGGACTGTCGAGCGACGCTCGACAGTCCCGACGATTATCATTTTTTTGTCATTCTTTAGAGATATTGACAAAAAATACACCGCTTTAACCTATCGCTGATACAGGTGACGGTACTTGGCATTGAGCCAAGATTTTAGTAAAATTATGCCAGATCAAACTCAGCAACCCTTCATGGCTTTTGACACGGGGTTTAATAAACTTGATTTCTTCTGGTGTTGGGGTATAAAATTCACCCAACTCCTGAGCTGACGGATATTGTTTAAAGCGAGGCTAAGCTGTACGTTAAATTACGGTCATTAAAGTAATATTTACAACTCTCAAACGACCTATGCGTCACATGACAGAAGAAGAAATCCACGCAGCGGCTCTGAGCGACCCTGACGCGCAGCCGCTTACAGATGCAGATTTAGCCCGTATGAAGCGGGTATCGCGTGTAAAAACTATCCGCCGTGCATTGCGATTGACGCAGGAGGAATTTGCAGCGCGTTACCATATCCCGCTTGGCACGTTGCGGGACTGGGAGCAGGGACGCAGCGAACCCGACCAGACCGCAAAAGCGTACCTCAAAGTGATTGCTGCCAATCCTGAAGCTATCTATCAGGCATTGCAGTTTACCCCGCATTGAGAGCTTTCATCTGTTCTATCTCCTGTTTTCTAAGTATGAGAAACAGCTTGTTTCCATGTAGCGAGGAATGCTTAGAATTTTTGAACTCACTCTTGCATTGCCCAAGGCAAGAGAAAGTATAACCTTATGCAAAATTTCCTTAAAGTTTTGCTATTATTGGTTCCTAATTTTTTAATTAAATAAATTAAGTTAGATTACAAATGGCTCAAACACACTGTACAACAATTCTTTTTTTAGCCTCTGAACCTAGCAATGCCACAAGGCTACAGGAGGTGCAGGGCAAACGCACCTTAAAGTGGCACATTAAAGGTTGATTTTTGGATAAATCTATGGACCTAGCTATACACAGTAAACCAAAAAGTTTTTTCCGATTCCCGCGATCGCTCTGCCCATGACCATCCGTGATAGGTTGAAGTGATTGCACATTTGTCAATATACCTAATGGATGATAATAAGGCTGAAAACTGTGATAACAACATCATTTTCGGTTAACGATTGCTGATTAACAGGCAACGGAGATTATGTTGTCGGTGTTGCAATCAAAGTTATCCCCTTCTTCAGAGGTTGGCGTGTCTGAATTCCCAGATCCCCTTGATTATAAATTGTAAAAAGTATTTGTCTGCTCACTTATTAAGTAAAATTAATGATGATTATGGGAAATATTTTGGACGAAAGCTTCCAAAAATATATTGCAGCTTTTTGGTAATTTTGCTGCGTTTGCTCTGGTCAGGAATAGCTGTGATTGTGTTCTACTCGACTCAAAAATTCATCTAACACTTGCAGATATCTTTCTGTTTCTTCTAAGTGAGGCATATGTGAACTATTTTCAAACATTACCCATTCTGAATCAGAAATACCTTGTTTTAATTTTTCTACACAAGCTGGGGTCACTTCATCATACCTACCAGACAGCAGCAGTGTCGGTATAGAAATATCACTCAAGCGGTTTTCAACATTCCAGTCGATGATTTTGCCAGCCCCCCGAAACTCTGTCCCAACTTTGCTGTATGCTTGAGTCAAACAATTAGGCCAAGG
The DNA here is from genome assembly GCA_937873135.1 of uncultured Scytonema sp. Taxonomy (GTDB): domain Bacteria; phylum Cyanobacteriota; class Cyanobacteriia; order Cyanobacteriales; family Nostocaceae; genus Rhizonema. The sequence continues at coordinate 6,044 of CALMVQ010000027.1, forward strand.
GTCTAAACGACAGAGAAAACAATGGTTAAAGACTTCCATAGCCTGTTTATATTCTGGATCTTGGGTTGTACCGGCGGTTTCATGTTTACTAATAGTCTCTTTGATATCCGCTGGTAGATCATTCATCAAGCTATAAGCTTCACTCACGAATTGCTGAATGTTGGCAGGTGTATTAGCCAAAATCAGACTTGCTAAACCAGTTGCTTGAGAAAGGGTATGTTCCAGTGCTAAACAACCACCCCATGATTGTCCAAAAAGATGGATTTGCTCCAAGTTTAAAGCGTTGCGGATGGCTTTGAGTTCATCTTTAAATAAATCTATGGAATAATCTGCGTTTTCTGGGCGATCACTATTTCCACATCCTAGTTGATCGTAGAAAATAACTCGCCTTCCATTGGAAGTGATCGCTTCTAATGGTTCCAAGTAATCGTGGGGTACTCCAGGACCTCCATGAAGACACAAAAGAGGTATTTTGCCAGACTCTTCAAGGTTCGGTTTAACGATGCGATACCACACTTGATAATCACGAAACAAAATAAAGCCTTCAAGGGCAGAAGTTGATGATTGTTTCTGCATAAATTGAAAAAGATTATCAATAGTATTTACTATAATAATTGCAGATCTTAATTATAACTACAGATGATAGGTTCTGCTATAATCTTACTCTGTGTTATTACGACTAATTGCCAAATTTTCTAAAGTCACTCATTCAATGGAAGTGAAAACCACCATTGCCACAACTCGAATTGTCTTAGGTCTGTTTTTTGTCGTATCGGCGATCGCCAACATCATTCATTTCCACGATAAAGGAGGACTCTATGAAACTGTGATTGCATCCAAACTAGCATTGTGGGGATTTGGGTTTAAGGGCATTGGACCCTTGCCACCCTTGCTCGCGCTACCCTACGCCTACCTACTTCCTCCAGCAGAGTTAGCGGTTGGAGTGTTCTTCGTGATTAATCGCTGGGTGCGGTGGGCTGGCATCGTCATGATGCTGATGCTTGTCAGCTTTATCCTGGCGTTTGGTCTGGTACCGAAAGAGGGGTTATTTCCAAACAATCAGCCCAGCTGGGACAAAAATGTCTTTCTGCTGCTGGGTGCCTGGATCTGTGTCGCTGACGACAACTACCGGAGCAAGCGGAAAAACAATGGATGAAGACGAATCTTGTTTGAGATCAAAGTAGCTGATGAATTACTGGAGTCTGCTGGCTTTTTGCCCGAGAACACTAATATTATCAGAGTCACTCGAAAAAAATTTTTTCAAGTTGCTCAAGTAGTTGCATTGCTTGAGTTTTTGGATGTTGAAGACTTACTGCCCACAACCCAGGAGTTCTTGGCGATCGCAAGTAGCAAAATTGCCAGCAAAAAGCTTTTTCAAGGTCATGATAAGTATCAAGAGTGTGACTGCCTGGGATATCTCATTGATCATCTGTGGGAATCTCACCCAACACTGGGTTTAAAATTGAGACTGAAAGTCATTGACAAGCTACAGCAAACCTGGGGAAGTTAACTTTTGCCACGCCCCTTTTCTTTGGAGGCGAGCGCCATAGTAAAAGTAAAAGCGTAAAGCCGTCAAATTACTCATCAGATTTTCTTCCTCTGCTTGTAGAAATCCCCAAAAATGTCAGTCGTTATCTAAGTCAATATTTATGTCGATATTTGGTCGAGATTTTGTCTTTGCATGGTTAGCCAAAGTCAGCCCTTCTTCCAAAGGTCGAGAGGAGTACTTAGAAAGCCCAATACGCTGCGAGCTATAAATCCCAGCGTGACCAGAAAAAATGTAGCTAACTACACAAGCGATGCCAGCATATACCCCGGCTTGATGACCAAAAAGCTCAAACGCCATTAACGTCGAAGCTAAAGGTGTATTCGCGGCTCCGGCAAAGACAGCAGCCAATCCCATTCCTGCTAATAGCGGCATAGGTAGCCCTAGGAATAATGACATTGCATTGCCTAAGGTGGCACCGATAAAAAATAGTGGTGTCACTTCCCCACCTTTAAAACCAGCGCCCAAAGTCAGTGCGGTCAAACCTACTTTGGCAGCAAAATCCCATGGATGTTGTTGCGTTAAGAAAGAATCGATAATAGTTGGAACCCCGAGTCCAATATATTTGGTTGTTCCGCTTACCCAAACTATCAATGCAATCAAGATACCACCGATCGCCGGACGAATGGGAGCATAGGAGATATGGGTTTTAAATAGGTGACTGATTTGGTGAGTCAATTGGGCAAAGAACATTGCCACAATTCCACAGATGATACCAGCAATAATGGCATCGAGTAATCGTCCTATACTGATGTCAGGTACAAAAGGAACGTGGTAAAGAGGATGACGTATTCCCCATAGCAAAGTTACCCGATTCCCCACAACAGATGCAATTAAACAGGGAAAAATAGCATCGTAGCTGAATTTCCCGATCAATAAAACTTCCAGACCAAATAAAGTTCCAGACATAGGAATGCCGAAGACTGAACCAAATCCTCCACTCATCCCGGCCATTAAGAGAATCCGCCGATCTGCTTTGCCGAAACGCAATAGTTTAGTCAATTGATCTGCCAGTGAGGCACCCATTTGAATTGCTGTGCCTTCTCTTCCCGCTGAGCCACCAAATAAATGCGTCAGGACTGTCCCTAATAGAACCAGAACCGCCATCCGAAGCGGAATAATATCTTTAGGTGTATGAATTTCTTCAAGTATCAGATTATTTCCACCTTCTATAGACCTTCCAAAGCGATGATAAATCCAACCACTTAGAAGTCCACCAAGCGGCAGCAACGCCAGAAGAAATAGATGAGTTTCCCGCTCTTTTGTTGCCCATTCTAGGGATGTTAGAAGTACAGCAGAAGCTGTTCCTGCCACAATGCCAACCACAAAGGAAATGCATAACCATTTGATCAATTCGGGGATGGCAATTAACTGTTCAAACCCCTGTAGCTTTTTCACATTGAAAAACTCCCCTGCTGCTATTTTTTTCAAGTAAAAAGAGAACCATCATAAATGACTTAGCTCCTGTGTGTATATATTTCACACCTTGAACGACTTTAGAGGGAAAGCCATGACACGCTCCCCCCATAAAGTCCTTTAAGTTAGTCCAAAATTTTTGCATTGCCCCTCCCAAGATTTCAACTGATTTTTCTCCTCTCCTAACTCTAAAGACTGACTACGTCTGTTTTCAAAGCGTTAGGGTAGAAACTATCAGCCTAGGGGCGGTTCTCTGGATATCCCAGAAGGTGAGTCTCATCACCTTAATTTATATTTTACAGAAATCGGTTCAATTTGCAAGCATTTTGCACTGAATCTCTAAACATTTAAACAGCACTTCTTACCACTCGTGCTGGCGGTGACGAGCGAATCACAGATATCTGCTTTACTGCTTGTTCAGTTAGTACAAGTTGTTGGCACCACTGAATAAATTCGTCTAAAGTGTGGAGGAGATACGGGAAATGCCATATATTAATAATGTATGGCATTAATGAAAAAAAGTGGCACGACTAAAGAATAATATGAACGAACTATCCAAATCGGTAGAAGTCCATCTTGGTTGCCAGGGGCGTTTGGTGATTCCGGCTGCATTGCGGCGCTCGCTGGGTTTTGAGGCAGGGGATGCTCTGATCGCTCGCCAGGAAGAAGGGCGGCTGGTGCTGGAGAAGCCGGAAACGATCCAGTTGCGGTTGAAGGCTCGGTTCTCGAAGTTGCCTAAAGATAGAAGTTTGGCAGATGAATTAATCGCGGAACGCCGTGAAGAAGCAAAAAGGGAAGACGCTGAATGAGTTTTGTTCTGGATGCTTCGGCGCTGCTGGCTTACTTGAAGGATGAGCCAGGGGGTGATATTGTGGAAACAATACTGGCTGAGTCAGTGATTTCAAGTGTGAACTGGGCTGAGGTGATTCAGAAGGCGATCGCAGCGGGTGTGGTTGTCGAAGGAATGCTGGATGATTTGCAGGCGCTGGGGTTGGTGGTAGAGCCGTTTACGCCACAGGATGGCGAGGTGGCGGGACGACTCTGGGAACAAACGCGCTCCTTTGGGTTGTCTTTAGGAGATCGCGCCTGTTTGAGTTTGGGGTTGCGGTTGGGAGTTGCTGTTTTGACAAGCGATCGCACATGGCTCAACCTTAATCTGGGATTGGATATCCGTGCAGTGCGCTAACAATCTTTCTTCCAATTCCCCATTTCCTATTTTGCATGAGTTGCCCCACCCTATTAACTAACATATTCTACACGTTTTCTTTGCGATCGCCTGCGGCACTGCGCGTTCTATCTGTGTCCGTGCGTCTCGTTCTTGATAGCAATCTCTTCATCAGCAGCCTAATCACGGTCGATAACGCCGCCCGACTTACTTTGTCGGTCGTGGCGGGCAGGAAACTTTGACATATACTTAATGTAAATGTAGAACTTCAGGTAGGAACATGTCAGATTCACTTGACTACACAGAGCCGAACATCGGTAAAGTCCTGCTTATCGGAGTTACTGGAGGTACCGGAAAAAATGTAGTTAAGGGATTTCTGGAACAGCGAGTTACCAACCTCCGTGCAATGACTAGGAAAATTGACTATAACCGTCCTTCCCTGTCAAAGATGAACGATGCTGGAGTTGAGCTTGTTGAGGCAAACCTAGACGATGCGGACTCTCTCACAACAGCCTTTGCAGGGATTTCAGCTGTATACTGCCACGCCACTGCACCGGATGCCGCCAAGCCTGATGAGCGAGAGGTTGAGAGGGCAAAGCTCGTTGCACTTGCAGCGAAAAAAGCCAACATTAAGCACTTGGTGTATAACTCCGCAGGTGGAGCTGATAGGAATTCTGGAATTACCCGCATTGAACAGAAATATAAGGTTGAGCAGATTTTAAAAGAAGCTGGTAACCCGACGACTATGTTGCGGGCGTGCTTATTTATGGAAGAGTTTTGGAAAAAGTACACGCGACCATCTATCCTCAAGGGAGTCTTCCGATTCGCCATTCAGCCTGACAAGCCCATACATTTGATTACAACTAAGGACATGGGTGGCGTTGCTGCTTATGTGATGAAACATCGAGAGAAGTACATTGGTCAAGAAATTGAGCTTGCTGGCGATGTGTTAACTCCAAAGCAGATGGCAGAGGAATTCTCTAGAGTGCAAGGTTTTCCCGTTGTCTACAAAGAGACATCCCCGTGGATTTTCTTACTACTCTTGCGACTCGAATTATTTAATTTAATTCAGTGGTATCGTACTTCTGGTTATCAAGCCGATGTCCGGCATCTTCGGGAAGAGGAATTTCCCGGACTTTTGACCACTTTCAGTGAATTTCTGGAAGAAACTAACTGGGCAGAGAAAGAACTTACCTACGATCTACTGTGATATCAAGGAATTTCCCCATATCTTTAAAAAGTAAAAAGTAAAAAGTAAAAAGTAAAAAGAGAATCCCCATAATTAAAATTAGGGGATTTGAAGTGGACGCCTTTTTTGCTCGCACTACGTGTCCCCTTAAAAAATATTTTTTGGTTTTCCACGGGCGGAGTTGGGGCTTGAAACCGTTTTTTCTTTTTCTTTCTTTCTTTCTTTTGCCTTTTAACTTTTAACTTTTGCCAAGTTCTGTCAAATACCTGTATCTTGCCTCGATAAAACTTGCAGTTTGCACAATGTAGATCGCCATGTATCAAACCAAACAAATCATCTTCTTGGCTCAGATACTGCATAGAAGCGCGAATTTTTTTTTCCGCCGCTTCCAAGACGGCGCGATCGCTTTGTGAAACTGGTCATTTGCATTCAATTGGTATTATGGGAGTTCCAAGTAATCCTTCCTCGTCGAATCGGGGTCGCACAAAGCCGAGTGGCGGTATAAACTGCTGATTGTGTTGGTGCAGATGTGCCAAGAATATGCCCATACGTTCAACTGCTTTTGCATTCAGCCCCAGATTTAAGAATCGTCCGGGAAGCCAATCAGACAAGGTGCAGTATCTTGCCTCTGGTACTCCCACTGCCTCTGCTGTGACAATCTGCGAACCATCGCTTGCCGCTACAGTTTTTGATACTTCTACAGTATTATTTCTTAGCGACAACAACCATAGTAATTCGGAATGGATGGCAGCAATATCGTGCTTGCCCGGCCGATAAATTCGCAGTACATACCAAAAGTTTGTTAAGTTTGGCTCCTTCTCAACTTTAAATGTCGTGTTCTCCCCATGCGACAGACATACCAAGCGACTCTCGCCCAAGTTATATTTGAGTAAAGCTGACTGTGCTAACCGTTTCAGTGGCTTCATCTGACCACTGTAGCTAAGTTCAGCAAAAGGCTTCATTAGAATTGTTAATTTGTAATGTGCAGTAATTTGTTATGCTGCGATTGTAATGATTCATGAATAAAACACTTTTGTGAGGAAGAATCGACGATAACCTGGAGGAAAGTCTAGTATTTCTCCAAAAGTAACATATCCAAGCTTTTGAGAAAACTATGGGGCTTGAAAACTAAAAGAATGCCCAAATAGGCAAATTGACAACTTTGCCTCTTTGCCTGTTCTTCTGTAGCAGCTAGGAGGGAATCAGCAAAACCTTCCCCACGACATAATTCGTGTATCCACAAAACACAACATACAACCAATGCCAATAGGTTGATCCAATTAAAGCAGTACTTTGAGTGGCAAATATAATTGATTAAAGTCGGCGCGGGCGTAAAAGTGTTACTACTTTACCTAAAAGAATATCTAAAACGCAGCGAATCACACTTCAAGGTTTCGGTCGAACAGATATATTGATTGTAGTAGCAGCAGGCGAGGAAAGGATAGACATCAATGATATCTCCATCTTGAACTCTGTAGGAGAAATTCTACTGCGTTGCCCTTGACTTCAAGACAATCAACTTCTGGATGGGGAACACCCAACGACTAGATCATGTCTTGGATTAACGATCTATGTGCAAAAAAAGGCTAAATTACCACTTGCCTTTTACACAGTAGTAAAAAATCATTCAATTCAGTATAAAAGCGGAAAGAATCACTATTTTTTTAAAATGATTTGCGTGATTCTTCATCCACCAGACGAAAGAAGAATTTTTGTTGAACTTGTGGAAAATGCAGCCAGAGCTACTTGACCAACCCTTATGCCTGATTTTAGGCTAATTTAAAGAATATGGATAAGTTATCTATTATATGATAAATAAAATTAATTATCAATTACTTGCGTTTCTTATTGACTTCAGTTAAAGTCAATGCATACTCCCAAACTAAGCCTGGTGTAATTACAGAGTTTGTTGCATGGGCTTTTAGGGTGACAACTACAAAGGAGAACCAAGATATGTCATTTCAAGCAAAATCTACCCAAAAACCTTTCTCGAATAGCAAAATTCAGATTGAAGTCAAAGAAATCTCCCAGCCAAAGCTAAGTAAAAATACTGCATCTCATTTGAATTCTGATTCAGATGGAGGAGATTTTACTAACGAATAATCGTTTTCATTAGTGAGAATTTAAGTTATAGGTGAAAAGTAAAGGAGCGTGTGAGCCCCTTTACTTCCTAGTTGATTTTTCTTTTATTTTTATATTGAGAATTTTTAGCAATATGTATTCTGTACGAGATATATTAAAAACATATAGTGTTAAGGAGGTCTTAATTAAGAAGTGGACAAGCAAAGCAGTGTTGACGTCTAATAAGGAGCAAATTTATTTTGCTCACCTGTTTTATAAGGAATCTCTGACAAATCTTTTAAAGTTTGATCAAATCCAGTATCTAGGGAAGCCTTTAGTCTTATATGAAAAAGGTCATTGCCAAACTGGAATTGACATTTTAGAATGGTTAGTCAATCAGTTACGTCAGCACGAAAATTGGCGTAAAAGTATGCCATTGGGTGTAGAGACAAGGAGATTACTTAACTGTTTAGATAATTTATTAAACAGATTAAATAAGCATGTCACATCTAGTCATACTTATAATGATTATATAAGTTGCCTAGATAGGTTATACCAACAAATAGCGTACTACTCTCTATCCGTTCAAGCAGAGTTTAGTAGACTTGCTGTTGGTACTAAAACAAAGTTCACAAATGCTAAGTTTCAGCACGTGAGATTTCACGACTTGCCTGAAGCTATGATATCCAAAATTGTTGTAGCAGGTAAAGGAGTGTTTCTCAAAGCAATATTTTGGTGTGTTGTGGATAAATTATTCACAACAGAGATTTTTGCAGAAAATGATGTTCTCAACTGGCTACCAGTTTTGGATTAAGAAATGGACATTGTGCCATTCCTGTCTGGTGTTGGTAATCGAAGGCATCATTTTCGTTGACACTAGCTTTGGCGATCAGTCTCTTCAAAGAAGATTGTAGCCTATTTAAGTAGGGGTGTTTGCCGTATCATTTTTTCACTCAATCAATTAGTACATCATCAATGAACACGTTTTTTTGTGCAGATCATTCACGAAAAGCAGGAGAAGATATTATTGGTAGTGCTAGCAACTACCAAACTTACATCCTAATTGAGTGCCCTCAACCATGGTTAATGGAAACGTTTAATTCTAAATGGGTACCAGAGAATTTGCGAGCTTTAGTCAAAGAGGTCAAACAAGCTAAACTCCCGATAACCTTTCTATTAATTGCTAATAATATATCACATAAAGTAGACAGCACAACCCTATTAATTTATCACCGAAAAGAGGGGCTTGGTAGTGGGTATTGCTTGCAAGAGTTTCAGCTACAGAACATTGAATTAGTAGCAGGTGTAGTGAAAAAATGGTTGTGGAGTGGAACGCCTAAGTGTGAAGTAGAAACAACTGCAACTAGAGATATTTTAGTATGTACTCACGGTAGTCATGACATGTGCTGTGCCAAGTATGGTAATCCCTTTTACCATCAAGCTACTACCACTGTGTGCAATTTAGGTTTGGATCACATCCGGATTTGGAAATCAAGCCACTTTGGCGGACATCGATTTGCACCAACAGCGATAGACTTGCCAGAAGGAAGATACTATGGCGCTCTCTCACTTGAGTCATTCAAATCTATCTTGACCCACACCGGTGACATCACATGCTTGAATAAAGTTTACCGAGGCTGGGGAATTCTGCCCACTGCAATTCAGGTTTTAGAAAGAGAACTCATGCTTGAGGTGGGATGGGATTGGTTTAACTACAAAGTAGCAGGTAGGATCATTGAGCCTAGTTTAGATGAAAAAACGATTCAGGCTGAGCTAACTGTGGAAAAACCTGATTGTTCTTTGTATACATATCTTGCCACCTTAGTTAAATATGACACAAAAGATTTGCACCTAAAGGGTTCTTGTCATGCCAAGCAAGACTCAGTATTTACTAAATATGCTGTAACTAGTCTCTCGGTTGCTGAAAAAAATCTTCTAACTTGTAGTACATAAAAATGTGGGGAATATCCAGATAATCAAAGAATTCTCCCTTTGGTACAAATCCTAATCGCTTGTAGAAGTTGATGACATCTTTTCGCGCCATCAATCTCAAAGTGTGGAGATTTTTTTCAATAGCTATGAACATCAATTTCTCCATCAGCGAGGTGCCAATACCCTGATTGCGAAATTCTGGTAGTACAGCAACATAGGCAATGCTGCCGATGCCTGCTGAAAGTAATCGCAGTCTTGCTGAACCAACGATTTGATGATCGCAAAGGGCAACTAGATGAAAGGCGCTATCTTCATATAAGTCTTTCTCAGTTCCCTCTGGCATTGCCAAAGGGGCTCTCAACACAAGCCACCTTTGGTAGAACATCTCATTGAGTTCTTGCTCGTTCTTCACAGGACGCACTTCTACCATAGCTAATCTTCTGCTTTTTATCAGTCACATTATAAGAACACTCGTTGAAAACCTTGCGGCTGTCTTCCCAAGGATGAAAACGGTTTAAGCCATGCGCGGGCGCTCGTCATGAAAAATGGTGGCGATGCCTTTAACGCGGATTTTATGGTAAACTTAGAATATCAGACAAAATTTAAAAATCCTACCCCCAGACTGGGGAAAGTAAACGCAAGGGAATAACTTTGAGGAGATATCAATACGCAAAGTTTGCCGGGGGAAGCTTACAAGAGCGCGCGAGCTTTGCGCTCCACTGTGAGCAAACGTGATTATCCACTGGAACTCTAGTAATATAGTGAGCGTATAGAAATGCTCCTTGAGTATTTGTTTAGGGAACGACAAAACGGTAGAAATACCTAAAATATCAGCTTTACAAGGACCGACGGTATTAAACCAACGAGACATAGGGATGTGAGGAGAGATCGGGCTGCATCCAGTTTAACAGCAGTTCGTGATTCGGAATCAGAACCAATTACCAGTTGTCCTCCAGCTACTGCGATCACTACAATCTAATTTGGGAGACATTGTAAGTCGGGAAATACGGCTCTTGCGTACTTAACGTGCCAAATTGATAGGATAATGCCAAGCTAGTAAA
>CALMVQ010000028.1 GCA_937873135.1 uncultured Scytonema sp.
TTTTAAAACCTTAATAGGTATTAAGTTAAATTTAAACAAACTTAGCAGAAATAATGTTTGTATCCATTATCGTTTCAATCCCTAATAGGGAGTAAGGGAAATTTCAACAACGGAAGGGTCTGAAACACATTGCGAATCTTTTGTTTCAATCCCTAATAGGGAGTAAGGGAAATTTCAACCAACCAACTGTTCATCAAAGTAAGCCATATATTAGTTTCAATCCCTAATAGGGAGTAAGGGAAATTTCAACTCATTAATCCTACTTGCAGTTGGAAATTTTATCGTGTTTCAATCCCTAATAGGGAGTAAGGGAAATTTCAACTTTAGCATGAAAGAGTATAAGAAAGGTGATTTTGTAGTTTCAATCCCTAATAGGGAGTAAGGGAAATTTCAACACTCCTTTCCTTGGTACTCGCAAGTTGGAGTCAAACAGTTTCAATCCCTAATAGGGAGTAAGGGAAATTTCAACAAGAGTTCAAGTGGGAGTATGTAGAGCGCAACTTGTTTCAATCCCTAATAGGGAGTAAGGGAAATTTCAACGCCGGAAAGCTCAAAGCTCTGCTGTATTTGGTTTTCAAGGTTCTGTAGCGCGGATGGAACAATCATAGCATGAGAAATCTTGGTTGGTGGAGAGACAAATGGCTGAAATCCAGTCTGGGTATGGGGCGCGGGTGTCTTTTCCATGAATATTGTCGTTAAGCCTTGTACTGTAGGGAGTTCAGCCATTTTTTTTTCAACTTATTTTCCAACACCTACCCATCCGCGCATTCGGCGAAGAAAATGGTGTTGTCAGGTGGTTGTTCGCCGCCGATGCGTTCAATTTTACCAAAACAGCAGGCGCAGAGAAAATAAAAGCGGATGCTGTCGGTATCTGGCTTGATCAGTTTGTGCAAGCGCGATCGCAATTTCGCATATTGAGTATCGCTCAGCTCGCACTCAAACACGCTATACTGCACCCACTGACCGTAGGATTTCAGGATTTTGTGAATTTTTGTGCGGCGATTATCTTCTGGAATATCATAGGAGACAACAACGTTCATGGCAATTCACCTACTTCAAAACCAGGGGTGGATATTTCTCGATTTCGCCCATTAGGTATTTCGCGAGTAATCGAGCTTGAAGTTCAAAAGCTTCCTGGTAAGTGCATTTGCGTCCTAATACTGGGTGTTTGAATTCGGATAGTTTCTTCTGGGCGTATAATCGCAAGAATATTTTTCTTCCTTCAGGAGTGAGGGAGACTGCACCGCTTAATGGTTCGGTGACAAAATCTGCGGGAGTCAACAGCCGCTTATTTAATGTTGACAACACAACTGCATCCACTACCAAGGGACGAAATTCTTCCATCGTGTCTAATGATAGAGAGGCTCTTCCATAACGTTCGCAGTGAAGATATCCTAAATATGGATCGAAGCCCACAATGTTAGCTGCACCTTGCACGTCATGACGCAGTAATGAATAACCAAAGCTGAGTAAGGAATTGACAGGATCGGTAGGTGGACGACGGACGCGGTTGGTAAACTCAAATTCTGTGTTGCGAATGAGTTGATTGAAGCAGCCAAAGTAAGCGGCACTTCCTGCACCTTCCAAGCCGCGAAGTGAGTTGATGCTGGTTGTGATATCAATGGGTGCGATGGCTTGTTCTATACGAGAAATGTTTTTGGACAAATCTACCTCGGTTGATTCTCGCTGCCGACGGATTAGGGTTTGACGGTAGTTCTTGAGTTTACCTCGCACAAAACCTTGTACCAAGTGGATTGCTTGGAGTGATTCTCCAGCTGCTTGCCATTGGGCTTTGCGAACAAATATATTTTTAGTAACTTCTGGTTCCAAACGTCCTAAATAACGTCCGTTTTCTGTGAGGAATGTTAGGGGAATATTGCGTTCCAGCAGTTCGGAAATTGCTGCAGGTGAAATGGTGGCACGTCCTAAAACAACAACACCATCTACTTTAATCAATGGTACATCTAAAATCGTCTTTTTGTCAAACCTGACGTTGAGGCGTTCATCGATTTTGCCAATGAAGGCATCTTCTTGAGTAATGTAAAGTGTGCCCATATTTACCTCCAAAAGTTATGGTGTTTCGGTGTAAGTAAAAAAACTTGATATTAGCAGGCTTCTTGATAGCGTCCTACTTTTTCAGCAGTTCCTGGCAAACATTGCGACTGAAGACTGCATCCGCTACAGCGCTTAGTTTTGACAGCTTTTGGCATTTTGCCTGTTGAGAGTAATCTTTGCACGGCTTCAATGGTATTGATGGTGGTTTGACGCAGCTCAGGAGTCATTTCGATTAACTGACGTTGATGGGAGTGCGCGTAGTAGATATAACCATCACTGATATTTTTTCCTGTCATTTCTTCCAAACACAATGCTTGGGCGCAGACTTGCAACTCATAGTTATCCCATTCGCCTTTTTTACCGCGTTTGTATTCGACTGGATACCATTCACCGTTTTCAGATTCAATTAAATCGGATTTACCAATGAGTTGGAATTTTTCTGATTTCAGCCAAATTGCTCGAATTTGCCAAGTTTCTTCCTGATGTGCTTCTCCTACCGTATGGACGCGTTCGTGTAAACTTGTTCCTTCGATAGTGTATTGGTTATCAGTAAATTCACCAGCACAAAACATTCTCCAACAGCGATGAGGACAATAGGCGTATTGATTTAAGGCGGCAATAGAAATGTATTCTAAATCATTCATGGCTTTCAGTATTTACCGAACTAAAATTAGTACTCATGAGGCGACGTGTCATACCCATACCCATTGTTGTTTTGCGCCCCACTCCCGCATACAAGGCAAAATTGGCAAGGGCATTTATTTGCTTGATGGCGATCGCTTCCATATCTCCAAGAATCCGGTATTTGATTTCGCCAACGCAACCAATAAATTTGCTGTCATAGTTGTCAATCACTTCGGTATGAATTTTGAAAAGACTTGGATAAATTGATTCGATGGGAACGTTACTCAATTCAATCACACTATATTTGTTCCAACGACTGAGAAGACTGTTGAAGACACATTCTCTAGTAGGCAGAACATTGTCGTATCCTCCTTGGCGGAAGGCAGTAGGTGTCGCGAAGGAGAAGTTAAGATTGCGATCGCTATCACTTGCTTGTTCGTACAATTGTGTGTAACTGCAAGCGTTTGTCCAAGGCTGTATTGATTGAGGCGTACCGAGAATACTGGTAATGCGTAAATCCGCAGAACCCAAATGCCAGGAATGCTTGGGGTTCAAATTCAGCCATAATGAAGTCAGTTTGCTAAAAAGTGTATCATCTAGGAGTGATATCCGCCACCAACAAGGTGTACCTGCTGGGATTGGGCGTTGATGATAACATTGCAAGGTATGATGATATTTGTGGTGGTGGCTTTTATCATGTTGTTGTACTTGTAACGGCGAAAGACTGAACGCTTTATCTGCGTTAGATGTATGTAGATAGTCTCCCAAGGCTTTATCTACAGAACTTACGAGGGTGAGAAAAAGGGCGTGGTTATGTCTACCAGTCAGGAATTCAGGGTATATGGGAGATTGAGGGATGAGGTTTAGGATAAGACTATAAGGCATAGGTTGTAGTTTTTTATTTTAGTCAAGGGAGATTCTGTAACTCATATCATGTTCGGTTTATTAACCATAATTTGCTTAGTACAATTTTTCATAAATTCGTAGCGTTTTGGTTCGTAGTTGCTAAGAGCGCTCTTAGCAACTACGAACAATAGACATTTTTTATTATGGGTAATTAAACGGACATAATATTACCCGCCCCTCTCCACTGGCGGAGAGGGGATGGGGTGAGGTTCGATGAAACGCGCAACCACGAAATCAATTCTTGAACCGATACTGCATCTTAGCTGGAAGGCGTAGTTTTTCAGAAGAGTTAGGATGTTCAAACTCATAAAACTGCCCTTGGCGAATACTGACATTTTGAATCAGACTCACAGGCGGCATGTTGACTACGTCGTAGCTGACAACTTGATGCGTAAACATGACATCCAGAGGATTGAGTGGATAACGGAAAGAGAAGTCATCGGTTTTTAATTTAAAGGTGACTTCTTGGATATTAACTTCTGCTTTACTCATCCATTTACCCAAGCGAATCCATTTTGGAAGTTTGAGTTGCTTTTGAGAAATCACAAAAAACTCAAACTGACTTTCTGCTGCAATCTCTTTTGCCCTACCAAAACTGGGGATATTTTTCTGGGTTTTCTCCATCTCAACGTGGTAATTATTGTTAGCATACTTCCAAGTGTTGAGAATGGCTGTATGGTGAATCGAACGTGCTGGAGTGACATAAATTCCTTGGTGATTGAGCGGTGTTAAATGCTGCTCATATTTAGGAACTTGTTCTGGGCAGAAATAACGATAGGAATGTTCTTCGGAAACAGTCGTCGAGTAAACTTCACTATCTACCATCTCTAGTGCGTAACAAAGAGCATAATTGTGAATAACTGGCTCTGTTTCCTACAGTCTGCCTATCTCACGAGTTGCAAAATACAAGCTGTCGTGGAGAACCAAATGGCATTGGTAAAGGAATTGCATTATTGTGACACCGCCTTAGCAGAAGTTTTCTTTTTACTGATATGCTGAAGAGCGTAATTTTTAGCTTCTGTATCAGCTTGTTGCAAAATACCTTTAATTCCTGTCTCGCTACCTATAAGCGCTTTGACGTCATTAAGTAAAGGTGTAAAAGTAGCTCCAATGTAGTCAGTATGAACGATGAATTCCTCAGCCATCAGTGAATCAATTGCACTGACGGCAGCGGCAATGACATCTTCTTCATCTAAAGGTTCGGGAGATTTGATTGTTTTATTATCCTTCATCACATCATATATCGATTGAGTCCAGCGTAGATTACTCGTGATTTCTCCATCAGCAAAAATGACACCAATTAACTCATTTCTCACCCGCCCTGTACGAGTTGTTTGCGCTCCGTAGTGACGAGTTCTCATGATGTTGTTAAAAACATACAGGAAGCTGGCTTCTGTGGGATCTTTGAGTGTGACAATACTGGGAAAGAAAACTTGAGGCTTGATGTGATCTTGCTGATTAATCCGGCTTGTCACTTCACCAGGCTTAGAACCATTTTCACCCTTGGATGCCATCGTACCATTTTCATACGGAGCATTGAGGGTAAAGGTTTCGTGAGATTCATCGAAAGCTGTAATTGAAAACGCTGTGTCTACAACCACTTTCGATTTTTCAGAACCAGAGTCACCAATAGCGAACCCGTAAATGATACAGTCAGGATTATCCATCGCAAAATCGACATTATATTCGCATTCTTTCGCTGTCATGAACCCATAGTTACGTAGTAATTCTCTACCTACTAAACGCTCTGGTGTAGACTGCTTGCGTTTGAACATTGAAAGACGGCTAATTGTGGTTTTGTCTTTGACTCCAGCTTTAACTCTGGCTTTATTTAGTTCTCCGTCTGTCTGGAATAGTGGGTATGATTCTGTTATGCGAATAGTAAGAAAGTGAACATATTTCCCCATTGGTTTGTAGGGGATTTCTGAGTGGAAAAATTTAGAGTCTATGGTTTTGAGAAATGTCATGATTAGTCTCCAATAATTAATGTTTTTTTGCTGATATCCGGTTCACCAAGACGCCAAGAAAGGAAGGAGAGAGTTAGTTTTCATTTTCTTGGTTGGGGTTTAATACTGCGTAGGATTTGCTCTTTTTTCCTCCCCTGCATCCCCTGCATCCTCTGCCCCCCCTGCTTGCCTCAACAGATAAATTTCTTAACCGAGCAGTATTGGGTTGGGGTTGATTGGTTGCTCGTCTCTGTTTTGGTTTTCTTTGTCGTCTTCTAGGCGATATAGAAATTCGCAGGTGTCGCGAATTAAGTTGAGTTGACGCCCTGCTAAACGTGCGCGAGCGCCTGCAAATGATTTTTCAAATACTTCTACGACAAAGTACTGGGCAAAATCTAAAACTGTTTGTCGTTCTTCTTCGCGTTTGCTAAATACCCAACGCCCTTCTGCTGTGGAGGCATGAACTCGATCCATCAGTTTAAAAACGGAGGCTGCAACAGCGGCAACTAATGTTTCTCCTTGGAAAACACTGAGTTCAGCTTTGAGGATTGTTTCCGATGCAATATCAATGGGTTTTAATACAGCGTTGGATTTCGGATTATAACGTTTGTTTGCTCTGTAAAATTTGCGGTAAAGTTCTGTTAATTTTTTAGGATGATTTAGACTGGATTCTTCTCCCACAATTAATTCCTCCAAATTTGAATCATATTTTGTGTAAGGATCGAAGCAGGGATAAAAGTGATAGGCATAAAGCCGAATTTTTTCAATTCGAGCTGTTTCCACTCCTTGGTTCCGAACCCAACGGTTAAGATAAGAAAAGACGTAAAGTGGACTCGTTTCTAAATCTGTCGCAAGTTCATTAAATCTACCCCAATTGGCGTCATAACCAGACTTACCTTGTCGGGCGTTCACATCAAGGTGAATGGCATAAGCAGCTGTGAGGATATTCAATGGTGCAGGATATCGGATGCCGTTTTCCTCCCAACCTTCCAGGATGTAGTCAAGACGGAAGCGATCGCGTCTTACTAAAGCCCGAAAAGCGTGAGGTGCACTGTCAAGAAAAACACTTTCCTCAAACTCAGCCCCATCATTAAAAGGTGGAATTGGCGACTCAGAAACCACTGTCTTGACATCTAATATCATCGGGAAAGCAAACGCCAACCAACTTGGCATCACCCAAGATTCAGTGTCGGTGCTATCTCTTCCTGGCGGAAGTGCCATGAAGTAGAAAGTTAAAGGCTGATTTTCGGGATAAGATAGTTTAAAGGTTCGGTTTAGTTTACCTTGTGAATTCTCATCAATTAAGAAAGTATCTACACTTTGATAGCGTTCTTGCCCCAGATTCGCTTGGAAATCTTTACTGATAAAATGATTGCGGATGCTAGTATCAAAACGGGTTTGAGCAATACCAGTGTAAGCTTTCTGCAAAAACTTGTTAGTTTCAGGAGTGAAATAATAAGTGGGATAAAAGTAAAGATAACGGTATTTGCCATCCTCAAATCTTTTCCCCACTGCTTGAGTTTGATTCATCAAAATTTGCCGAAGCATCATTTCCAAAGCGGCAATACTGGAAATATTGCGTTTGGCATTAGAACCTCCCAACATCTGCTTATTTGTGTAAACTTGCGGTGTGAATAACACTGCTGATTCCATTTGCTCGGTAACTGTATAAGCAGAATGGGAAATGGAACAAATTAACTGCCTTCCTCTACCTGGTTTTTTAGCTGCATTGTAATTGTTTAGCTCATTCAAAAAAGTTTCAGTCTGAGTAGCAATGCCTGCTACCTCATGACTACCCGGTAGCATGACAACTCTTTCTACCCAAAGCCTTAAATCATCCCAACCATCAGCCAGTTGATACTGGGTAACAATCGGCTCAATCAAGCTTTTTAGATAAGTAATAACTTGCTCGCAGATCTCACGTACATCTTCCACACCAGGATGATGTTGCAGATATTTAGCTGCTAGGTAATACCATTCATAGGGAACTCCCCCAGTATTTCCCTTTAATTTATTTTCTTTCAGACTTTGATTGATCCGTTGGATTGCACGAATTTGGGGTAAGTATTCTACTAAGTTCCAAAATTCTACAACTTTGTTAGTTATATCAAAATTAGGTATTTTTGGCAAGTTTTTATCTTTCTTACAAGCAGCTTCAATGCGACTGACTGTTTCATCCCAAATTTTCCGACTGACTAAATCACCAAATTCTGCCAATCGATCAATGCGGATATCGTCAACAAACTTGAAGTCATAGTCAGCAGGTAAAACGCCTTTCTGCTGGAATTTCTCCAAATTATCGCTGCGACTTTTGGCAACAGAGCCTTTATTAGAGTTTAAGATGCGTAACGTAGCATCTAAAGCAACTTGCATCAAGCCAACATCATCAAAAAATAAGTTGTAATATTCGGCATATTTCATGCCTTTACCGTCTCTGCCAAATCCTGTTTGTCGGAAACGTAACTGACTCGCACAAAGAGATTTAATACTATGAACAACTCTGTTTGGTAAATCTTCTAGCGCAATAGGTGGAGCATCGCGTAAAGCTAGGTAGATGACACCTGTTGGTAAATATAATAGTGCTTCGTAATAGGTATGCTCATCAGTATTGAGACTAGTGTGAGCCTCAATCAGAGCATTGTTCACCACATTAGTCAGCACACCTCTATTCTCAGCAATGCGGTGATAAGTTAATTTCAGTTGCCCATCACTGAGGTTGTGGATGATTTCTTTGAGTCTAGGGTGCTCCGCGTCTTGGGGATGTTTAACAATCGAGGCGAGAGAGTCAGCTAAACATGTTAGCTCCGACAGACTGCGAAGAGTGCGATCGCGCAACACTGGATTCAACCCGTACTCAGAAAAATTCCAGTTTGTATCCCAACGTCGTTGTGCATTGTAAGCCATGCACAACAAATCATCTAGGTACTCTTTATATCCTTCTGGCTCCTCTGGATTAATAAAGTAGTCAAGCCCTAACTGCCGAGCTTTTTCATCAATAATTTTACGATGTTCATCGAGCGGTAACTTGCGACAGTTTTCTGGAACATCAGGAAACTTTTCAAAATCATGCAGAATAAACCCAGCCATCACCAATCTACGTTCTTGTTCTCGCACCACTCGTCGGCTAGTCGTATTGAGTTGTGCCAAACGTCGCTCAACTGAATGAGCCGGGAATAATCCATTCAGTAAATGTGTATTCAGTGATTGATCCGCAGCATTATCCCGCCTAACTCTTGCTTTCCCTTCCGCTTCTCGCTGCTGATCAATTTCATCAAAAAACTTACCACCTTTCGCTGTGACTCCAATAGCAATCCGCAACAGATTTGGTAAAACATACTCAGCAAAATCTGCCATCACTCGATCATCTGGATTTTGCTCCAGAATTGCTTCACGCAGAAGTTTAAGTGTGAGTAACTCCCTGGCTTCAGGTTCGATAGTGCGATCTGATGATTCAAAGTCAAGACTGTCATCATCGTCTGATAAATCTTCTTCTAAATTTTCCGATTCTTCAGATGGCAGATCAACTTCTATTTGAATCCGACTTTCTCTGTAAGCTATTGCTAAAATCTCCTCGTCTCCTGGATCTTCTGACCAATCTCCAGTCCAGACAACATCGTACCCAGCCGCTACTAACTCTGCTTGTACCCCACTCCACACACAAGTATCGAGAAGTAGCTTCACTCTTAAGACTCCATAGCTAAGAGTTCAACTCGCTCATGCCCCACTAGCCGACGAGCATAGACTAAACAGGCTTGTACATCTTCCCGTTCTAACCAGGCATAACCCTCCAGTAAAGTCTCAACAGTATCACCTGCTGCCAGCATCCCCAGAATATGCTCAACCGCCAGACGATGATCCCGAATAATCGGCTTACCCCCAAAGATTTTAGGGTTGACAGTA
This sequence comes from uncultured Scytonema sp., assembly GCA_937873135.1. Taxonomy (GTDB): domain Bacteria; phylum Cyanobacteriota; class Cyanobacteriia; order Cyanobacteriales; family Nostocaceae; genus Rhizonema. Next base: position 9,432 of record CALMVQ010000028.1, read on the forward strand.
ATCCTTTCCAAAAGTTCTTGCTCGTCCATTGTTTATCTCCAAGATATTTAAGTTTTAAGTTAACACGACAGTATCAACCAGAATCCCTATTAGGGATTGAAACTTCAAACAATCCATTGCTCATCTCCTTTACTTTTAAGCCAGTAAGCAAGGGTATCCAGCAGCAGTGCTGACTGAGCGATCGCTATAGAATATGGAGCAGTGGCATCGTGAACACTGTTGTGATCGCTCATTGGGTAAATCTGGAAGTGCATCGGTAGCCGTAGCCGCATCCGCACTTCTGACACCGGGCGATGAATCACGTAACAAACCAAACCCTGATTTCTCAGCAGTTTGTTAATTTCCCCAACCCATCGATTTCCAGGTTGCCAAATTTCCACCCCCTTGAGAACTTGAACTTTCCAAGCATCAGCAATCGGTTGCAAGTCATCAGAGTAGGTAAACTTCCAATTTAACTTTTCCTCTCGGTAGAAGTGCAACTTCATGAAGGCGAGGCAGCGTGCAAATCTCCCTTTCGGAATGGGTTGAGCTGTACGTGCAGCAGTTTCCTTCAGCGATCGCATAAATGCAGTTTCTGTCCACAGTTCTATTTCCAAATTTCCTAAAATTCCCGGTAAATCGTAGGTTTTGAACCTATCTGCCTCGTTTTCCTCTGTTAAATCGTACAATCCACACAGCACAGCACTGGCACCTCGGAAACTCCAAGCATCCTCCGCAATGGGGTTTCCCGCTTTTTTTCCTGATTTACCTGATAGCTGTCGCCAGTCTTCCTCCCATCTTTTAATCTGTGCTATTACAGACTTCAGCTTTATGTCAAATACTTGTTCGCAGACTTCTCGGAACTTTTCGCGGCTTTGGGCATACTGTGGTTGAATCGTGCGATCGCCCAGCTTACTAAACAGCAGTCTTGATTGCACACCGCCCCAACGGCGGTAGTAGCCTTGAAAATCATTAATTTGACGATACAATTCATTTATCTTACCATGAAAGAAGGGGCGGTCATAAATGCCATTGACTTCTAAAGCTGCTGTCTCCCCTTCAAACAGCCGTTCTACCAGAAAGTTAGGAACAAGAGCAAAAGCACTAAATCTTTCAAATTTAATTAGCTTACCATCTTTTTCATAACCATCATGCCTTCCTAAACGTCCCAAACGTTGGATAAAGCTACCTGCATCCGAAGATTCAAAAATTAATAAATTAATTTTGAAGTCAACGCCAACATCAATGGTGCTGGTACCAATAACTAAGTCTGCCGCCAAACTTCTGTCTTTTTCTGTTTTTCCTGACAGCCCCGTATTTTCTCCTACCGTCAAACCTAATGGTTGTAAAAGTTCTCGAAAAAAAGGTGTCAAGCGCTTGACTGCAGCAATTGAGTTCAGTATAATAGCAACCTTACTACCTGGATACTGCTGAAACTGAGCCAAAATTAGATGACTATTGTCTCTCAACCAGGTTTCAGAAGATGTAACTGTCGGTTCTAAAGGAATGAAAGTTAACGATATTGTTCGCGATACCTGCCGCCATCCTTGTGCAAGTCGTTCATCAAAAGCGTACTTATTTTCCTCAGTAGGATTAATCTGCCTGCACCGGAATCCAGCTTTTTCTAATCGTTCAATTAACTGCCTGTTTGGCGTAGCTGAAAGAAATAGAAATTTCTTCCGCCGATTGGTGTAGCGAATTAGCAGCATCGTGTTAATTGTACTCGCAATCTGCGGGGCTTGGAAAACGTGAAACTCATCAAAAATGAAGAGATCAAAATCTTTATCAATCCGTCCCCATAGTTTATCAGGACTATCACCTGAAATCAGATAAGCACCGCGATGTAAATAGTGCCAAATATCAGTGTTGGTGAGTATAACTTCAGATTGATGGGTACGGGTGGCGATCGCAGCTCCTTTTCTCAATCCCTCATTTTCCGCATAAATTTCTAACTCAGCCCCGGAGAGTCGCACGACTCGCGGATTGTTGACAGGTTGGAACTGTTCAATATATCCTTTAATCTGCGTTTCTTGATCGCGGGCTAGTTCGTTGGTGGGGTAAAGTCCTATTACACAACACTCTCCTTGAAGCACTTCTAAATATGCCGCTAAGCTTTTACCATCGCCTGTCATAGCGGTGTTAAACACCACGTCAATGTTTGGATCGCGCAGTGCTTCACGAGTTGCTACCTGATGCCAAGAGAGTAACCAGTTTTTAGGTAACTTCAAGCCGAGTGGTGTCGGTACAGTTTGAGAGTAAACAGGTTTGAGAATAATGCTGTTATCCATTAGAAAGGAAGCAAAAATGACTGCTGGCGTTTGTCAAAACCTAGATGTTGGGGCAAACAGATGTTCGCCCTCACCAAATTATCTTTGTTCTTTTAATATAGCTACAATAACTGTATAATCCAGAATATGTCAATAGTGTAATTACAAAAAATTGATGTCACGGAAAAAAGAGACGATTACACTGTCAATTCCATCAGGAACCAAAGAGCAACTGGAAGAAATCGCCCGTCGCCTGAGTAAGTTTTGGGGTAAATCCCCGAGTATCTCTGGGTTGTTGGTGGCGATCGCACAACAGGAATTTGAAGTTGGCGAACCCTTTACTCTAAACAAGGCTCAAGTTGGAGCTTTATTGCAAGCCATACGGTTGCTAAATGACTCTGGCAACACTAGTGAAGCGCAAATTCTCTCCAGTTTGTTATTAGAGCGTGGTGAACTTGAAGCCCCGATGCGTCAACTCGTTCTACAAAAAGTGAGTCAACCGACAGAAGCTTGGCGAATCATCGTCGAGCAGCACTGCCGGAACGAACAACCTTTTCATGTACTTTATACCAATTCTCAAGGCGAGGATTTGGCATTTACAGTTCGTTATGCGGAGATTGCTTTTGAAGAAGACAAGGGATTTTACTTATATATCTGGTGCGATGAGACTGAAGATATCAAAGATCCTGAATTTCCAGAGCTCATCCATAATCGCTGTCTGCGGCTAGATAAAATCAAGACTATTTTGCCAATCAACGGATATTGGCGACGTCAAGGCTTAGATTTTCTAGAAGTGTACTTACACTTTTCTGGAGGAATGGTAAAAGCTTACGAATCCAAAGCTAGATCGATTAATAAAGATATCAGCAATGAAGTTGTTGAGGGTGTACGCCAAGTTGTGAAGCGTGTCCCCCACCCCTTCTGGTTGATTCGAGAAGTGCTGCGGTATGGGGAAGATTGCGTAGTGGTGTCGCCGGATTCGGTGCGATCGCTTGTCCGTGCTAAGATAAAAACCCTTAGTGATCGTTATGAAACAGTTGGATAAACTAATCACCAAAGTAGCTACCTGATTCAATACTTGATCGTTCGCGCTAATATAAACATGACCAACGCCGCAATCAACGCACCCACAACAATGGGACAATTATCAGTGGCGCAGTTGCAGTGGCAAGTAGAATTCCTGATCCTCAAATCGCATTCGCACAGCTTCGCTCGGTTACTGGAAACCATCGGCTCGTCAGTACGCTCAGCATTGGGATATGGACACCCTCACCGAAACCCAGAAGCAAGCGCAGCACAATCAGTAAGGAAGAATTGGTTTCAATCCCTAATAGGGAGTAAGTGAAATTTCAACAGAATTTCAACGTGCAAGTGCGTGCCAGTTGCGTGTTTCAATCCCTAATAGGGAGTAAGTGAAATTTCAACATTCGTTGCCAAGCCTGCCAAAGTGGTTCCAGGCTGTTTCAATCCCTAATAGGGAGTAAGTGAAATTTCAACATTAAGGATAATGAAATGAAAGTAGGCGATAAAGCGTTTCAATCCCTAATAGGGAGTAAGTGAAATTTCAACACTCTCCGAGCGCGGTACACTGACGGCACTCTTTCGTTTCAATCCCTAATAGGGAGTAAGTGAAATTTCAACAGTGTTGTTGCTCCCACTTTTTAAAATGAATCCAGAAGTTTCAATCCCTAATAGGGAGTAAGTGAAATTTCAACGGCGGAAATCTCAAAGCTATGCTGTATTTGGTTTTCAAGGTTCTGTAGCGCGGATGGAACAATCATAGCATGAGAAATCTTGGTTGGTGGAGAGACAAATGGCTGAAATCCAGTCTGCGTATGGAGCGCGGGTAGATTTATAGGAAATATTGCTGTAAAGCCTTGTACCGTTAGAAGTTCAGCCATTTTTTTTGAGACCTATTTTCCAACACCTACCCATCCGCGCATTCAGCAGGCGAAAACGCCTTGACAGATCTATCTTAACAGTTACCTCTGCCGGAATTCATTCTCAGAACTTGGGCGTGTTAACCTCTCCAAAGTCGCTGCCATCAGCTCGCGAGTTTGACCGCTGACGGTGTATACTAGTGCCTCGCGGTATACCCGTTGGGCAGCATGATGGCGAAAGTTGGCCGCACCACTGGAAACGGTGATCGCGGCATGAGCAATTCGTGTTGCTAACTCAATAGCCCAAGCCCTCAGTTGCAGGCGTTCTGCTATGGGTTCATCTTGTTGTGCAAGTGCGATCGCATTTCGGCAATTATTCAATTCCTGTAGAAGAGACTCAAACGCACTCGTGATCGAAGGCAGCGATTTAGTGCGTGCGGCAGACTCGATAATATCTAAACCGGCAAAAGCACATCCTGTAATTAAAGGAGTCGCATGAAGGACATTTTTTTGATCATTTTCGTGAATCCAGCCAGCAGGCTTAATGTAAACAACACGTTCATTCGGCAAGAACCAGTGAGTCAAGGAAGCCGTCACTGTATTAGTTGATGTGATTGCTGCTAGTTGGGCGGGGGTGCTGAATGTGATGCTTCCTCCTGAGTCTTGATGTGTTTCTTGAAAAGGCACCATACCAAAAACAGCACCACCGTCAGGCAGTGTGGCAGCGACGATAAAGTCGTTAAAAAAACCCCATCCTGTCACCCAAGGAACTTCCCCATCTAGTTGATATCCGGACGAGACAGGTACAGCAACAGTTGATGGTTTGCCTGGTCGTCGTATTTGCGAAAAGCCAACACCCACTAAAACTTTACCATAACTCATATGAGGGAGGTATTCTTGTTGGAGAGAGGAGTTAGTACTAGCAATAAGCATCCCTGCCGCACTCTGGTGTTGAGTTTGTAGAAAGGCTAAAGCCCCAGAATACCGGGCTACCAGTTCTTGAAAGCTGCTAAACGTCTCCGTAACTTCTTTTCCACCCCAATGGTGCGGAACTCGAAGCGCGAGGACACCTAGTTCCCCAAGCCCCTTGAGTGCATGAAGCAGAGCCTCTGGGTTGCTATCTATTTCGTTGGCTAATGGTGCCACTTGATCGAGCAAATAAGCTGATATACTACTCTTTTTAAAAGTATGCATATTTTTTCTGGTGGGATCGTTAATTAGTAATCGGTAATCGATTAACTGGGTTTTTCTTGCCCATTCCTTATTCCCAGCCTGAGTCAAACGTGCAAAGTGCAAATAAAAGATAACCCCCCCAATCTCCATAAATTACAGATTTTGGGGGGTTCAAATGTTGCAGCAAAAAGTGAATTAGTAATAAGTTAACAGTTTGAATGTTAAATTGAGGTTAAGACAAGGTTAATTTAAATAACTACAGCATAAATGCGGCATCAAAACTCTTATCAAGTTACGCCAACACAAAACTATGTGGTTGTATTTAATGCTAAGAAAGCAGTACATATGCTTAATGCATTAACTTAGATCGAGATGATGTTATCTTATGGCATTGTTTGTTAATTTGCCGAGGGGGACACACCCCTCACGACTATTAAAAATTAAAAATTTTTCATTTTTAATGATGAAGTTTTGAAATCTAATGCTGATAAGCGTTGTGCCCACTGTCTGTACGTATCCTTTGAGACTGGGACGGGTGTTGGGAATATTTGGTTGTATCCTAAATGGAGATGAACGCAAACAACATACGGATGAAAAAGGAGAGTTTTTTCGTGACATTGCCGGAGATCCGTGTCATCTATCCACAAGGTCATTAAATAAAGTCAGGGAAATTCTACATAGCGGTGTCCTTCAGGCATTGAAATCGGGATTTTGGTAGAATTGGTCTGAGAGGTTGCCTGCGGACGAAATTCTACGACATTGCGTTTAATGGTGAGATCATAGTTACCGAAAAAGTCGTGACCCAGAAGTCCAGTCTCGAGTTCCTCTCCGGCGATCGCCACTGCGACTTTATAAACAATTACCTTACCAACTTCCATTGAATTAATATAGCCGATGGGAAATTCCACAGATTTGGAACTTGCTGTGTTTGCTTGAGCTCTCCCTACTGGTACAACGCCTAATTCAGCTGCCATATCCTGAGTAATAACCGTGCCACTTGCTCCGGTATCTAAAATCATCTCGAAATGCCGATTGCCATTGAAGGTAACTTCAATTATCGGCGTTCCACCGACTCGCCGTTTAATTGGGACACTCACAACTTCCTGTTGTTGGTTAAATTGTTCGGGTGTTGGCAAAACAGACGATGTTTGTGGCTGTTTTTCTTTCAGTGTTATGTGAGAACATTGGTGAGAGTTAAGCGCACGAATACTTTCACAAACAATTGTTTGTTGCTCCCGTGCGACTTTTGGTCGAAGATAGGCTTTGGGCACGGTAGTGACAATCTTCTTTGGTTCTATTCTTGGCTGTATATATACAGGAGGGGCAGCTTTCCGTTGGGCTAGCCTGACTTGGCGTTGATATTCTAGAATTTTGGAGTGGGCGTTAGGGTAGTAAGGGCTATTGACAGACACTTTGTTCATAAGTGCGATCGCTTCTATAAACTGATTTGCCACTAAATTCCAATCTTCTGTCGATTGAGCAGATTGACTGATACTAAAAGCACTAATTGCTTTATCTAACCCCTGTTCAAAATAATTTGAGTCAGTTTCAGATGATAGTCTTGCTGATTTGACTGATGGGACAGATGCGTCTATAGGAGATGCCGCGCTTTTGTCTGTGAGCGCTACAGGCTGTTCATCAATTTTGGTTATGGTAATCTGTTTGTCTCTACCACAAGCAACAGTCAAAACTGCTAGTGTAGTTGACAAAAAAATTAGCACTGCACGGGATAAAAAAGACTGAGGCATAATTCTTGTAATGCATTCCCGAGCGCTATAAGCTTACCCTGTGGGAAGCCGCGCAGCGCAGGTCTACGGGCATCTACAGCCGACTGCCGATATTGGATATTACATTCAATCTCCTCAACCTCATAGGTATGCGCCTTGAATGCGGAGAATTCCTGTATCTATCTATACATCTTGTTTCCTTTATACTTCAAGCGATAGCGCAGTTGCAATTAACAATTCAGGAGAATTGCTAATTGTGCGACACTCTTATAAGTACCTGCATCCTGTTTCCTGGATAAACGCTCTTACCTACCTACTGTCGGCTCTGTATACTGTGGATAAGTACCATCAAAGCATTTTGTGCATATCATGATTGTACCACAATGCGGATGAGGCAATTAAAATTGCTGTCGCTCATCCTCCAAAGAGAAAAGTGCTGTCGCTACCACTTACTTATGATGACTTTACCAATAGATCGGCTTCCTTATCTAGTACCACGAGCAATTATTCTTTAAAGATTCGTCTTTTCTTTGAAGGCATTCTTCTTAATGATGTCAAATGAATCAATTCATGGCATAATTATTGTCCGCAGTATCGAGACTGGTTAGTAGGTAGTGGTCAGTGGTTAATGGTTATATAGATAGTGGTTATTTTTGACAACCACCAACTCACAATCATCAATCAACTTTTCAACAACTACCAACCAACAACAAATAACTCACAACCATCAATCAACACTTATGCCCCTATCTGACGCAATACCTGCGCTGCTTGTTCTAGCAGATGGAACCACTTATCGCGGTTGGTCTTTTGGTGCAGCCAAAACCACAATTGGAGAGGTGGTCTTTAATACTGGAATGACCGGATATCAAGAAGTTTTGACAGATCCCAGTTACTGTGGTCAGATAGTTGTATTTACTTACCCAGAATTGGGGAATACAGGCGTCAATCTTGAAGATGAAGAGTCAATTAGACCGCAAATCAGAGGTGCGATCGCCCGGAATATTTGTCACAACCCAAGTAATTGGCGATCGACGCAGTCTTTACCAAGTTACCTGAAACAGCATCAAATACCTGGGATCTATGGGATCGATACCCGCGCCCTCACCCGCAAAATTCGCATTTTTGGAGCAATGAACGGCGGGATTTCCACGGACATTCTTGATGAAGCTGACTTACTAGAAAAAGTACAAGCAGCCCCAAGCATGAAGGGGTTGAATCTGGTTCCCGAAGTGACTACCTCAAGCACTTATAAATGGACAGATCCCACCAACCCAGTTTGGGAATTTAAAGAACAAGACAATTCCGTAAAACCGGGAGAAACTTTCACTGTTGTAGCCCTTGACTTTGGTGTAAAACGCAACATCTTACGCCGTTTGGCGAGTTATGGTTGTCAGATTATTGTCGTTCCTGCGGATACAACAGCCGAGGAAATTCTCAAATATAATCCTGATGGGATCTTTCTTTCCAATGGTCCTGGTGATCCTTCAGCTGTCGCCGAAGGGATTGTGGAAACAACCAAGAATCTCATTGTCAGTCAAAAACCGATGTTTGGGATCTGTTTGGGACATCAAATTATAGCTCATGCGCTGGGAGCTGAAACCTTCAAGCTCAAATTTGGTCACCGGGGTTTAAATCAGCCAGCTGGTTTACAACGAAGAATCGAGATTACAAGCCAGAATCACAGTTTTGCGATCAATCCGGATTCCTTGCCTACCTCTGTTTTAGAAATTAGCCACCTGAACTTAAACGACCAGACTGTTGCTGGGGTAAGACACAAATCTCTCCCTGTCTTTTCCGTACAGTATCATCCAGAAGCCAGTCCCGGTCCTCATGATGCTGATTACCTATTTGAGGAGTTTATCCAAGAAATGCGAGCAGCACGAAAAGAGTAGGGTTCTTTTTCTTCGTAGGTTATGGACAAGAGGTACAAAAACCATATATACTTGAGCGTTTACCATAACTATGAGGAAAAAATGAGGAGGGAATTATAGCTGAGCCACTGAATCTAACTGTAAGCCTGAGAGGCACTCGTGAAGCTAGAGATAACTGTCAGCTGTTCCGCCTCACAGGTTTGTTAGACGCCTTTTCTGAGCCGACATTTCGTAAGGTCCTCAGCAGCAAGATTGATGAGGGACCAAAGCATATTATTCTGGACCTATCACAAATTGACTTTGTTGATAGCTCTGGCTTAGGTGCGCTGGTGCAAATAGCCAAACATGCTCAAACTGCTGAGGGGACCTTGCAAATTGTCACTAATGCTCGTGTAACTCAAACGGTCAAGCTTGTTCGCTTAGAGAAGTTTCTCTCCCTGCAACCGTCAGTTGAAGCGGCTCTGGAAAATGTTAAGTAGTCTTGAGTGCTGGGCCTAAAAGACGAATCTAGCTATCCGATATTTACTGGATAGCTAAATTTTTATAAAAAGATAACAAAAATTATAAATTTCAAACATAATTAAAAAGCTAAAATCTAAAGAGCGACTTTTTTAGCTGCTTATGTACAGTAGACCTGCACGGTCGTTATCGGAGACAAAGATCTCCGAAGACAGCCACCCAAATGTAGCCAGTGAGGCACGATGAACTTGTGAAATCAAAGGAGAAAGAGCTACTAGATGCACCATGTGAAACTCATGACCCTGATTTATCTAGGTGTCAACCACTGAAAGCAACCACAGAGCAATTATCTCAAAAGATTTCCCCAGCACAACTACAACAGCTTTCTCCTACTGCTTTAGCCTATTTGGGGGATGCAGTTTACGAAGTGTACGTAAGAATGTTTTATCTGTTACCACCGCAAAGACCAGACACTTATCACCATTTAGTAGTCGCACAGGTGAGAGCAGAAGCACAAGCTAAAATCATGCGAGCGCTCGGGCCTCATTTAAGGAATACCGAGTTGGAAATTGTCCGCCGAGGTCGCAATGCTGCCACAAAAGGTCCCAAGCGTGTTGATCCCCAAACTTATCAACAAGCAACTAGTTTAGAAACTTTAATTGGCTACTTATATATTACAGATTTCCAGCGATTAACCGAACTGTTGCAAAAACTGGATCTCGAAAAGTAGTGTGATCCCCCAATGATAACATCCATTATGACAGCAGGTGCGTTGTAAATTAAGTAAATCGCCATGCCTGCGTAGAATATCCAACCAAGAAAATGCCAAATAAACCAAGAAAAATCAAGACGAACGACGAAACGAGTAGTAGGCCTATCTTAAAAATTAATACCAAGCGTATTGTTCCCAAGTCTACTGCTGAGCGGTCCTCACCTAAGCTTTCCCGCCCATCTGTTTCCAGCAAACCAAAAGAAGAAGAGACTGATCTCATATACGGCCGCTATCCAGTTTTGAGTGCGTTGGAAAACCAGCGTCGTCTCAACCGCATCTGGATTACTTCCCGCCTGCGCTACGACTCGCGTTTTCACTCCTTAGTCTCACAAGCGAAGGACAACGGCACACTCATTGACGAAGTTGAACCTAAGCGTTTAGACCAAATTACTGAGCAAGCAAATCATCAGGGTGTAGCGGCGCAAATTGCCCCTTATGACTATGTCGAATTAGACGAATTAATTGCCCAAGCAAAATCTGTGACAGATGCACCAGTCATAGTGGTGGCTGATAGCATCACAGATCCCCACAACTTGGGGGCAATTATTCGCTCTGCAGAGGCGATCGGCGCTCAAGGATTGGTGATCCCACAACGCAGGGCATCTGGCATCACTTCCACAGTGATGAAAGTTGCTGCTGGTGCTTTAGAAAACTTTCCTGTATCCAGAGTGGTTAACTTAAACCGCGCTTTAGAACAATTAAAAGGTGCAGGCTTCTGGATTCACGGTACTGCAGCTTCGTCAGGCAAACCACTACACACAGTGAATTTTAGCGGTGCTATTGTTTTGGTAGTAGGCTCTGAAGGCGAAGGTTTGAGTATGTTAACTCAACGCTCTTGCGATGTCTTAGTGTCAATTCCAATCACCGGGAAGACTCCTAGCTTGAATGCCTCTGTAGCAGCTGGGATAGCACTATATGAAATTTATCGCCAACGCTGGATAAACACGTTGTACTTGAATAAATAAAAAATTATTTGAAAAAAACAGAGTAAAAGAGTATAAAGAAATGTGAAGATGAAAATATGACAGCATTACGTTTAACACCACATACCAAATTTAGAAATAGACGAAAACCATGAAAAGTACTTTGGATAACGTTAAAGAACTGTTGATTAACGCTTTAAATAACATTGGATTAGCTTGGTGGGTAGAAATTGTGACGCAAAACCCCCATTGCACTTATTACTTTGGACCATTCCTGAATGCAGCTGATGCCAAATCGGCAATCAAAGGTTACGTTGACGATTTGGAGCAAGAAGGAGCCCAAGGAATTGCTATTGATGTTAAGCGCTGTAAACCAAATGTTCTCACAATTGCTGAAGACTTGGGGGAAAAGATTGACCGCAAAGTAAAGCCTGTCTTTAGTGGTCAAATGTAATTGCAAGACTGGACGTCCAAGCACACTTTTTCATTAAGATCGTTGTCGTTCTTTGACTTAAGACAACCCTTCTGAAAAAGGGTGCAGTGCGTGTGATAACTTAACAGTCAAAAGGCTCTGATTGTTCTCCAGGCTAACATCTGGAGAATAATCTTTTATACCATGTCAGGAGAATTGCGGGTGTTCTCCAAGCCATCGATCAATGTCATCTAGGACTGTGTTGGGTATTTCCCAAGGAAAGAGATGGGCAGTATTGGCGTAGCATTGCCAGTCACAGTCTCTGAGGTGCCGAGATGTTTCTAAGCTAGAATCAGCTGTAATGTGGCGGTCTTGAGCACCAGCAAGTACCAGAGTGGGACATTGAATTTGATGTAAGTCTGTAAGTCTATTGTAACCAGCTTGAATCGAGGTGTAAAGTGCGTTGGTTGCAGTAGGAGAGGTTTGCAAATAAGCCGGCACTGCTTCCTTGGCAATATAGCGGTAAGCTGTGGGGGTGTGTTGTTGGATTAGGTAGCGGAAGAGCGATCGCTTGCCAAAATTCTCAATATTCCACTGCCAATTTGGTTGGATACAGCTTAAGAGTGCGGCAATCCCAGTGTAGAGATTATCCTGCCAAGTTACGGGTGGATGGTTACCTATCGGTCGAGCAGCTGTCGCTACTAAAATTAGCCCAGTGATGCGTTGTGGTAGTTTGAGTGCCAGTTCCATTGCTAGAATACCACCTAAAGACCATCCCAATACTAAACATTTTTCGAGATGAAAGCGGTCTATAAGCGCCTCTAAGTCTATCAAATGGTCATTCATGGAAAATTTTTCATTATAGCGACTTTTGCCATATCCTCGCAGGTCTGGAGCAATAGTTTGAAAACGTTTTGAGAGGTGATTGGTAAAGACAGATAAACTAGAACCAGAACCAGGATGACCATGTAAGCAAAGAATTGGGAAGCCTTTGCCTTGAACTTGGACGTTAAGGCTTAAGGATAAGGAAGAAGTATAACTTTGGCGATCGCTCATCTGTTGAACTTACGAATTTTCTACATATTTTTCAGCATAGTCAATCACACACATCTGCCTATATGTTTTGTGAATCCCAAAAGCAACTCCTGCTACCTTAAAAGCCGGGTTAAACATATTATTTCTATGACCGCGATCAGGCACACCATCATCAATAATTAACTGCATGACAATATCCTGTGCCGTATTAGAACCATAGCTGATATTTTCCCCAGCAATAACTTTCCAATTTCCGTAACGGCTCATACGTTTGAAGGGGTCGCTTTTGTCGCTACCATAGTGACCGATGATACCTTTGACTCCTTGATCTTTGACATGATCTCGAGCTGCTAAAGACAACCCCTTGGATGCAACTAGAGATCCCACAGGATGAACTGACTTCAGAAAAGCGATCGCCTCATCCACCGCTTTTACCCCTTCTGTTGTCTGCAAGTAAAGATGACTAGCAATTTTGACTCGGTTACCTTCAAAGCGCCGCCTATAGTTTTCTAATACAACAGCAAAAGCAGCAGGTTTTGTCCTTGCCTTATTCATTTCTACAATCACCTGTTTTTCCAGCCGCGAAAGATTTTTCCCGGTTAATGGCACATCAGAATGTTCTGGAGGTAGATGCACAAAAGGATTCTCACGAAAAATTACATCACACGATGAAGTAAGAAAGACGATGGGAGTCAATACCCATACCATTCGATGCATAAATTGGGTAATAGGTAATGGGATTTGGAGTTAAGAAGTTTGATTTATAAGTTATAACTCATAATTCCTAACTCCTGACTCCTGTATGGGCGGGTTTTATCAGAGATTGTATTTGCACTCGATGTTCTTTCTATTAAACCCGCCCCTACACACCTCTGCCTGCCTGTATCCTTACTCCTTCCTAACTCTTGTCGGGTGACTCTTGACTCACGTCTGCTGACTTCTGACTTTCGTCTCCTGTCTGCTGATTCCCGTTTGCTGACTCTTGAGTCTTGACTTCTGTCTCTGTCTCAGCCAGTGCCAAAATCTTTTCAAAATCGGCTAACTGAACTGAACCAGTGAGAGCTTGGCCATTAAGGATGAAGAAAGGTGTACCAGAAAGCCCCAATTGTTCAGCGAGACGAAAGTCTTTTTGAATCGAGGCGTCAGCAAGATTTCTATCACTATTGAACTTATCTAAATCCAGATTCAATTTTTGAGCAGTCGCAACATACAACGCTTCCCCCAATTTATCTTGTTGGCTAAATAATGCGTCTTGGTACTCCCAGAAATGTCCTTGCTGCATTGCAGCCCAAGCAGATCTTGCTGCTGGTAATGCTTCGGCATGAATATTAAACAAAGGGAAATGTTTGTAGACGAGTTTGAATCGATCAGGATATTTTTCCATCAACTTTTTCAAGGTTTCATGTGCCTTAGCACAATAGGGACATTCAAAGTCCGAGAACTCTACAAGCACAGTTTTTGACTCAGCAGCTCCAGTAATGGGAGAATCACCAATGATTGTTTGAGGATTGGTTTCTAATTCCTGTATAAATGCCTGCCGCGCTTGCTGTACTTTCTGCTGTTGCTGCTGTTGTTGTTGCTGTTGGTAGGCTTGAACAGACTCGATCAGGACTTCTGGGTGTTTGCGGATAACTTGTAAAATTTGTTCTTCCATTCGCGAACTGACGCGAGTAGCAGCTGCTTGTGCAGGAAATGACCACATCAAAACTACACACAATATGCCCAAAGCTGCCATGCTACGTATGCTTTGCTGTAGTTTATCAAACCAATAAGAAAATGTACGCATACAAAACCTTTTGTAGATCAAACGTCTACACTGTCATATCATTTTGCACGTCGCTATTGACGAGTGAATACACAGAATTTGTAAAAGTAAGTAAATATGGCGTAGATAAACACTACTTTCCCTGACGGGCTGAAGCATGATTAGTGTGTTTTAGCTTTAATTTCATAACTTGAAAGTAGCAACAAGGGATTTTCTTTGCAAAATCTTCACATAAAACCAGTGTGAGCGCGCTTGGTATCTCCTTGTGGCTGAAGCTAGCTTTGCAAAAGTGTAGGGGACTCAAGAATATATATATGCTTAAGATTATTGCTGGCGGATTAATTGGTTTAAGTACAGCACTGTTGATAGCTTTGCCACCGACTACAGCAGCTTCAGTCTGTAAAGTCACTGATCCTACTGGTACTCCCCTGAAGGTACGAGAAAAACCAAATGGGCGTGTCGTGAACGCAGTTAAAAATGGTAGAGAAGTTAATATCCTTGAATCTGATTCAGATGAACAAGGCCGTTCTTGGGCTAAAGTTGGCGGCTACTACAACGGTGAATACAAAGTATGGGGATGGGTGCTAAGAGAATTTATTAGTTGTTATGAGCGTCATTAGTCACTTTTGAGCCAACAAGGCGAGCTAAAAGGGGAAGCGGATTCAGGCGCTTAAGTTAAGGCAACCCTGCCAATCGCAAGTTTTGACATTGAGGCAGGAATCCGCGTAACTTTAGTTACGCGGAGTGTTAAATTAAGTCCTACTTAATTTTTATGCAGTCCCTTAGCTTTTCGTTTTAGGTTGAACAACCTTTACGTTATTTACTACGCTTTTGACACCTTTTATCTGCTTTGCCAGTTCTATCTTTTTCATATTTGCCGAATGAAAAATGTTTCCTGATATAGTCACTACTCCATCTTTGGCGTCAACGAGTAGCTGACTTCCAGGTATGTTTGCCTCCAACTTATCTCGAACTTCTGTAGCCAAGGCTGCATCAGTTCTCTTTGTAGCGCCTTTGTTAAAGGCATCATTGCGCTGTTCATGTGCTCGGATATCAGCATTTAGCTGATTTCTACGCATTTGGCTTTGGGCGTCCTCTTTGTTGGCCTCAACTGTCTTTGCATCTGGCACGTTAGTACTTTCTTTAGTTGAATCGGGAGCATTAGCTGAAGTCTTAGCGGTGTCTTGGCAAGCAACAGTACCTAACAGTAAAATACTGCTAAGGAGAAACAATGATAGTTTTTTCATTTTCAATTCACTCCATTACGTAGCAGTTCAAAGGTTATATTTCCGAAACCTGGAAAAAAAGTAAAAATAATAGGAGTAGTTACTCGAACACAAAATATGCCTGTCTCCCAGTTTTACAATAAGTAATTCTTTGAGAGACATTTATTGTTGACGTATTTTATGTATGACTTATTGAACCGTCTCTATTTATCCAGATTATTAACATATTATTGAAATTCATGGTATCTATCTAATGAATGATTTATTATGATAAAAAGATAAGGATAAATAGTCTAAAATACTGAGTAAGTTTGGCTCGAGTTATGGGTTAGGACATGAAACACGAGTACCTCATAGAAGGGCGATCGCCAGTCATAAAATTCTATTCCTTAAGGTATAGTTAAGTTTCATAATGATTTCATTCATTGCTACTAATGCATTGTTTTCAATACTAAATCATTGCTCAAAAACCACACTTACGTAAAGTCTTCAATTCTATTCTATTAATTTTCTTAAATATGAGATGTATTATAAAAATAAATATACACTAGTACAGATCGGCGGAAATAAACCACCCATCTGTACTAGTTTAGAAACTGCGTTTGACGTGCGATGCTTTATTATTCCTCCCGAAGATCTCGACAATTGGGATCGTCTTGCCCTGAAAGTCATTGCTTTAACACAAGCCGAATTAGCAAAGGCACCCCGAAAACTGCCAGTTTATCTCTGTAGTGAATCCTTTGGCGGATGCGTGGCATTCAAAGTACTTTTGCAAGCCCTCCTCAATCGATAGATGTAAAATTCAATTTGGGGTGCTCTTTTGTGTCGAACGCCCGAATTAGTTGACTATTATTTAGACTTGGTTTGATTAGATAAAGGTTAAATAGACATCTGGTTTTGTGCAGTTGATGAAGCGTCAGATGTGTCTCCAAGGGAACAAAATAGTCACTGCCTCATACGCGCTAGCTCCCTTGCAACTTTGTACAAAATGCTGTATATGTCCAAATCACATCTAAAATTGCCACAATAAAGAAGCATTCAATTCTACAACTGACAATGATAGCAACTAACAGCTTACCTGATGGTCCAAAAGTGCCGACATTTCTGCGGCGGATGAAATTCCTTTTCCAGCCGTTGAAATACATGGAGGATTTCGCGAAAGTTTATGGTGACAACTTTACCATCTGGCGTCGGAATGGTCCTGGCATGGTCGTTTTCAGTCACCCGCAAGCACTACAACAGATTTTTGCAGCTGATTCGGGCCAGTTTGATGTTGGCAGGGCAAACAAAGGTTTACAATTTTTACTGGGAGCGAACTCTTTGATTTTGCAGGATGGCGATCGCCACCAGCGCCAACGTCAATTGTTAACTCCTCCTTTTCATGGCGAACGGATGCGGGCTTACGGTGAAACTATTCGTGAAATTACGCAGCAAGTCAGTAACGAATGGAATATCGGTCAGCCTTTCAATATTCGTGCATCAATGCAAGAAATCACCCTACGCGTCATCTTGCGAGCAGTGTTTGGTTTAGATGAGGGGCAGCGTTTTCAAGAACTTCGCCAACGGCTGACAAAATTGCTAGATATCATGGGTTCCCCCTTAATGTCTACGGCTTTCTTTTTTCCGTTCATCCAAAAAGATTTGGGTGCATGGAGTCCGTGGGGACAAATTTTGCAATTACGACGACAAATTGATGAACTTATTTATGGACTTATTCGTGAACGTCGGGCTGAGTTAAACCAAAATCGCCAAGATATCCTTAGTTTAATGATGTCAGCTCGTTACGCAGACGGTCAGTCAATGACGGATGAAGAGTTACACGATGAGTTGATGACTCTGTTGGTTGCGGGACACGAAACCACTGCATCCGCATTGACATGGGCGTTTTACTGGTGCGATCGCTTACCTGAAGTCCGTGACAAATTGCAGGCAGAACTCGACTTTCTTGGTGAAAACCCAGATCCAAGTATCATTGCTAAACTACCGTATTTAACAGCAGTTTGCCAAGAAACACTGCGCATCTACCCCATTGTTACGGGTGGTTTTGTGCGGATTACCAAATCCCCAATGGTAGTTATGGGTTACAACCTCCCAGTAGGAACAGTCATCGCTCCGAGTATATACTTAGCGCACCATCGCAAAGAAGTCTATCCCGACTCAAAGCAGTTCAAACCAGAACGCTTTTTAGAAAGACAATTTTCCCCTTATGAGTATTTGCCCTTTGGTGGCGGGAATCGTCGCTGTATTGGGATGGCTTTTGCTCAGTATGAAATGAAACTCGTGTTAGCAACAATTCTATCGCGCTTTCAACTTTCCCTTATGAACAAGCGTCCCGTGCGCCCTGTACGTCGGGGTTTGACTTTAGCAGCACCAGGAGGTATGCGGATGGTGGCAAAACCTGTGGTGAAGCGGGCAACAACTCCCAATACTAAAGACAATCTATTTGTTGAGACAACATTCTAGTACCCCGATCACGGAATTAAAAATTAAAAAAGCCGGAGTTGCAAAATAAACTCAACACAAGAGTGTCACGATATGGCTTACCCATTGAAAAAAAGATGGGAGACTGGATTTTATTTACTTTAAACCTGACTGCACACGCCAGAGACTTGTGTAAATTCCATTTTTTGCGAGCAATTCTTCATGAGTTCCTGACTCTACCAATTTTCCATATTCCATGACATAAATACAGTCGGCATTGCGGATGGTGGAAAGACGGTGGGCGATCGCCACGGTTGTTCTATTTACAGTAATCCGTTCCAGGGATCGCTGAATTGCTGCCTCTGTCTCATTGTCCACTGCCGATGTGGCTTCATCTAAAATCAAAATTGGTGGGTTTTTCAAGACAGCACGGGCGATCGCAATTCGCTGTCGTTGTCCCCCTGATAACTTTTGTCCCCTTTCGCCTACAATAGTTTCATACTTTTGGGGCAGTCGTATGATAAAATCGTCTGCCTCAGCAATTTTAGCCGCCTTGATGATTTCTTGATCTGAAGCGTCCAATTTGCCGTAGGCGATGTTTTCTGCGACAGTACCATGAAATAAAAATACATCCTGACTCACCAAGCCAATACACTGACGCAAGTCTCTGAGTTGTAACTTTTGGATATCAATGCCATCTACAGTAATCGTTCCCGATTGCACTTCGTACAAGCGCAATAAAAGCTTAACTAAAGTGCTTTTTCCCGAACCAGTAGCACCGACAATGGCAATTGTTTTGCCAGCAGGAATATGCAAAGAGAGATTTTTCGTGACTGCGTGTCTATCTTTATAAGCAAAAGTCACATTTTTAAAATCGACTTCGCCGCGTACTGTATCAATTGGTAAAGGACGATCGCCTGTATGAATTGCGATCGGTGTATCCAGCAAATTCATGACTCGATTAGTAGAAGCCATTGCCCGTTGATATTGGTCAAAAGTGTCACCTAATCTAGTTAAAGGCCAAAGTAATCGCTGGATTAAAAACACCAACACGCTGTATGTGCCGACAGACATTGTATGATTCACTGCTGCCATTCCACCATACAACAGCAATGCTGTAAATCCTACCAAAATCAGCATCCGAATTAAGGGAACGAATGCGGCTGAAAGTTTAATAGCTTTGGCATTACTCCGACGATACGCTTCACTTTCTTCTGCTAGACGTGAGGCTTCATAATCTTCAGATGTGAAACTTTTGATCGTCGTAATACCGCCCAAATTATTTGCCAAGCGCGAGTTGAGCAAACCTACCTTTTCTCGCACATCAGCGTAGCGAGGTGCCAGCAAATCCTGATATGCAAACGAAGCCCAAAGAATGAATGGGATCGGTAACATTGCCATCCATGCCACACTAGGAGCCAAAATAAAGAAAACACCACCAATAATGACAACTGTTGTCAAAACTTGTAGAATGTCATTTGCGCCCCCATCTAGAAAGCGTTCCAGTTGATTGATGTCGTCACTCAGGATCGACATCAAACCGCCTGTGCTGCGTTCTTCAAAATATTCTAGTTCCAACTCTTGGAGATGTTTGTAAGCATCCAGACGCAAGTCGTGTTGAATATTCTGCCCTAAATTACGCCAAAGTCGGGCGAAGGCATACTCAAAGACGGATTCTAGTATCCAGATAACGACAGTCAGAAACGAGAGAATCAAAAACTGCTGAAAGACATCTTTGACTCCCCACTGGGCGATGATAGAATCGTGCTGTTTTACCACCACATCAACAGCGATGCCAATCAACAGGGGTGGTGCCAAGTCAAAAATTTTATTGGCGATCGAACAAGCCGTTGCCTGCCAAATTTGATTACGATACTGATATCCATAGTCAAGCAGGCGCTTGAGGGGATGGACTGAACGCGATTGCCTTCTTGATGATCTATGAGATGCAGATGCTTTAACCACGGTCGTTTGCAGTTGTGGGAGACTGATACTACCATGAGTACCGAGAGTAAGGTATCACCATAAAGCAAGAGTTAGCAAATATAAAAAAGGAGATGAGGAGTTGAAAAATCAGCAATTGGGAAGTTGGCAAGGGATAGTGGCGGGAGTTATTGTAGCGAGCGCTGTTCTACTCAGCCTCAATTCCTTTTTCATTATTAATCCAGGACAAGCTGGTGTAATTAGCATATTGGGTAAAGCTAGGGATGGCGTTTTAACAGAGGGTATTCATCTAAGAGCACCCTTTATTTCAGTTATAGATGTGTACGATTTGACAGTGCAAAAATTTGAGGTGCCAGCAGAGAGTTCAACAAAGGATTTGCAAACATTAACTGCAAGATTTGCTATTAACTTTCGTCTCGATCCCGTACAGGTTGTTCAGGTAAGAAGGAAACAAGGGACGTTAGAAAATATCGTCGCCAAAATTATCGCACCTCAAACGCAAGAATCCTTTAAAATTGCAGCTGCTAGAAGAACAGTTGAGGAAGCCATTACCAAGAGAAGTGAATTGAAGGACGATTTTGACATAGCATTAAGTCAACGTTTGGATAAATATGGGATAATAGTTTTAGATACTAGTGTGATTGACTTAACTTTCTCTCCTGAATTTGCAAGAGCGGTTGAGGAGAAACAAATCGCGGAACAGCGAGCGCAAAGAGCCGTCTATGTAGCGCAGGAAGCTGAACAAGAAGCGCAAGCAGATGTCAATCGTGCTAAAGGTAAGGCAGAAGCTCAAAGACTTTTGGCTGAAACTTTGAAAGCCCAAGGGGGACAGATGGTTCTACAAAAAGAAGCTATTGAAGCTTGGAAGAGTGGCGGTGCTCAAATGCCAAAAGTGTTGGTAATGGGAGAGTCTAAAAGCAGTGTACCATTCCTGTTTAACCTAGGCAACGTGCAGAATAAATATGATTCCTAAAATGCTGGTAGGGCTAATGCCCTACTCATACAAAAAATATTTAGGAATAAGTAGATTGGTAGAAGAATTTCACTCTGTGTAAGCAAGATTCACGTATCTATAAACTTATACAATCAAAGAACAGGGATAACCAGAATTCATATTGTAATAAACATAGTTAATAAATTTATTTATGTCAAGTAAGAATATCACTATCCAAGAAGCAAAAAAAATTCTGAATAAATTTAACTGCGTAGACATTGCACCTGCAATTAAGCAATCAGAAAAGAGTATAATTCGTGAGGCTTTACTTTTTTTTGCCAGCCTTTCCGACTATCAAATATTGGGTATTTGCGCTGATACAGCACAGGAAGGAATGCTCGCTATGAAAACTTATTCTCTGGCTCTAGGATACGAACCACCAAATAATTTACCCGTTATTGAAGGACCAGTTTATATTAAGTTAAACGGCAAAAATGGCTTGTGTTATCTCGATTCATATTCAGGACATCATCGCGGTGTACTCGTATCTTGTCAGTCTTACTCTAAAGAAGGCATTAACGAATTGTGTGGGCATTTACCGTTGGATTTATTTGTTTAAGAGGTTAGTAATTAATGGTTATGAAAACAACATACAACTGTACGGGCGGGTTTCACAATATTTTTCGTTTCCACACGACGAATGAGATAATTAAACCCGCCCCTACCAACAACCAACAACTAATAATTAACAACTAACTAAACTCGATGAGTCTAATTACATTACAATCAGTCAAAAAAGATTTTGGCATCAAAGAAATTCTCAAAGATGCTAGCTTTAGCTTAGATGCTACTGATAAAGTAGGCTTAATTGGGACTAATGGCTCTGGCAAGTCAACACTATTAAAAATGATTGCTGGATTAGAACCAATAGATGGGGGTCAAATGTTGACAACCTCTGGCTCTAAAGTTATCTACTTACCCCAACAACCAGATTTAGATGAAAATCGGACAATTTTAGAGCAAATCTTCGCTGATAGCGAGGAACAAATGTCCTTAGTGCGTGAGTATGAGGAACTTTCGGCTAAATTAGCTCATACACCAGAAGATAAACAGTTGATGGGGAAGCTCTCTACCGTTATGCAGCGGATGGAAGTCACTGGGGCTTGGGATTTAGAAACTAATGCCAAAATTATGCTGACTAAGTTAGGAATTACTGACTTTAATGCGGCGATCGCCACTTTATCTGGCGGTTATCGCAAGCGGATTGCTTTAGCGACGGCTTTGCTATCAGAACCAGATTTATTGCTGATGGATGAACCAACAAACCATCTAGACGCACTTTCTGTTGAGTGGTTACAAAGTTATTTAAATCGTTATCGCGGCGCACTCTTATTGATAACTCACGATCGCTACTTTTTAGATCGCGTTACCAATCGCATTGTTGAAATTGATAGAGGAGATATTTATAGCTACGCAGGGAACTATTCATATTATTTGGAAAAGAAAGCGTTAGCTGAAGAATCTGCAGTAAGTAGTCAGCGCAAACATCAAGGTGTATTGCGGCGCGAATTGGAATGGCTGAAACGAGGCCCAAAAGCTCGTAGTACGAAACAAAAAGCCAGAATTGATCGTGTCAGAGACATGCAGCAAACTGAGTTTAAACAAGCTCACGGTAAAGTTGATATTGCCACAGCCAGTCGTCGCATTGGGAAAAAAGTTATTGAACTTGAGAACATATCCAAATCTTACAACGAACACACCTTAATTAAGAATTTTACCTATGAGTTCAGTCCGGAAGATCGTATTGGCATCATCGGTAGTAATGGTGCTGGTAAATCTACGTTAATGGATATGATTACAGGCCGCATTCAACCAGATTCTGGTAGTGTGGAAATTGGGACGACCGTTCATTTTGGTTATTTTGACCAGCATTCAGAGGAATTACTCACAGCAGGAAACGATAACCAGCGCGTCATTGACTATATTAAAGAAGAAGGAGAATTTGTCACCATCGCCGACGGAACCAAAATTACGGCTTCCCAAATGTTAGAGCGATTTTTGTTTCCAGCTAACCAACAATATGCGCCAATTAACAAACTTTCCGGTGGTGAAAAACGGCGGTTGTTTTTATTGCGCGTTTTGATGGGTGCGCCAAATGTGTTAATATTAGACGAACCAACGAACGATTTAGATGTGCAAACACTGGCTGTGCTAGAAGACTATTTAGAAGATTTTTCAGCTTGTGTCATTGTCGTTTCTCATGATCGCTACTTTCTTGATCGCACTGTAGATACAATCTTTGCCTTTGAAGATGGTTATATTCGTCAATATCCCGGTAATTATTCAGTTTATCTAGACTACAAAAAAGCAGAAGAAGAAAAGCAGCAACAAACTGCTAGCAGTAAAGACAAAGCGAAAAATGTAGAGGCGGAAAAAACTCAGTCTTCACCCAAAGAGACGCAAAACAAAAAGCGGCGTGGACTCTCAAATTGGGAAAAGCGTGAATTTGAACAGATCGAAGGTAAAATAGCTCAACTCGAAACACAGAAAGCAGAAACAGAAAAAGCACTCTCTAATGTCGCACCAGGCAATTACTCTCAAGTCCAAAAACTTTATGAACAAGTAGAATTACTCAAGCAAGGAATTGATACGGCAACTGAACGTTGGATGGAATTAGCTGAGATTGATTCTTAGATATATTTAGGTTCGTAGTTGCGCTGTCTTCGCCGCCTCATCTGGTTTAGAGTTTGAGAACTTCTATAACTTCAGCTGTATCAAGCATTTTTGGAAATGGTATGAGATCTAGCCAACTGATGCCTTGAATGTAATTCTGCCTTTGTTTGTCACAGCACAATTTTCGCCGTTAAACCGATCAGGCTTGGCAATCCAGCTTGAATTACATATATCTTTTAGCAGATGCGAACTAAAAATTGGCTCAATTACTTTGAGTACATCCCTAATTTATAAGTTCCGGATGTTACAGAAAATCCAAGCTTATGAATTTGCGGTAAGTCGCACTCAATTATCGCCAACTTAAGTATAAAAGTTGGCAAGTAGTGCTGGCGATAAAAAAACACCATGAGCGAAGAACACGCTAAAAAGCGATCGCACAGCACGAAATTGTCATTCCCTTACAATAAAGCTCATAAGCCATAAACCACCACTATTGCCAGTTTTTAAGAATTTTATATGCCAAGAAGTAAAATAGAAACCAATTTCCGTGCATCAGCCCCAGAGCCACAGGGCACTGATCGCATCGCCGCCCTTCAATCGGAAATTCATGTATTGGAGGAAGCGATCGCCTCTCAACAAACCAAAATTAAAAAGCGACTTGAGGAGATTCAGCAATTTGAGCAAGCATTATTAATGATTCAAAAATTCCCAGATGCTGAAGTTTCCTCCAATTCGCCTGTCGCCGATATCAAGCAATTAATAGAAAGCCAAACAACCTTGCTTAAAGCACGCGCAAAAGAGGACATATTGCGGCGATCGCTTGCCATCGCTAGGCAATCTTTGCCAGACGAGCGATCGCATCTCACCAAATTACAGCAGGAATTGGCGAAAAAACAAACAGATTTAGATTGGGAATCCAATTACAAGCATCTTGCACCAAAGTACCTTTCAGGATATAAGTTTAGGTCACATCCAGCAGGAAAGCCAGAGGAATTGCTTGAATCTTTAGAATCGCAGATCGCGCAATGTGAGCAAGATGTAATTTACTGGCAGCAGCACGCGAAAAAACCTCGCTTTTCATTGCCAGCGATGGCAGATCCAGAGCGCTCGCTCCTAAGCGCTCTGGTTAGGCTGGAGCAATTGCAAAAAGCTAGAAAGAAAAGACAAACACAACCAATGCCTCCAAATCCAGATCCTTTGCAGGATGAGGGTTTTAGGCAGCACGTTCGCCACAGGGTAGCCATAGACAGTGCTGTTGGTGATTTTATGCAGGCACAATCGGATTATCAGAAAGCGCTCGATAAGTTTCGAGCGCTCGCACTCCACCATGAGCAAGCATTAGATTTTCGATTATCGCAATTAGAAAATCCGGTGAAGGTGGCGATCGTTGATGACAAAATAATTTTGAAAAGCTAAGGGCAGATTGCAGCACAGACAGAAGATCTACTCAAATTCTGGCTATGCGATGCCGTTGGCGTTCGCGCCGCGTGTCGCAGACAAGCCTCTCATTCGCGTTAGCGTCTCGAAGAGAAGAGAAGGCAACGGCTTAAGCCGTATCGCCCAATAAAAACCCCTCCGCCAGAATTTAGGTAAAGTAGCAATATGAGTATCTTGGTAAAATCATGACTTCAGGGGATTTGGTGCTTGTTGCGGGTGGTACTGGTGGAGTCGGGCAACTTGCGATCAGCAATTTGTTAGAAAAGGGTTTTAAAGTTCGTATCCTGACTCGCAATGCGGCAAAAGCCGAAAAAATGTTTAATAACAGAGTAGAAATTGCGATCGGTGACATACGTGACGCAGCTACACTTCCAGCGGCGATGCCGGATGTCACAAACATCATATGTGCTACTGGAACCACAGCTTTTCCCTCGGAACGATGGGAGTTTGACAAAACCCCCAATTTGATTGAATGGGTTCAGTTGTTTCTTGATTCTAAAGAGAGTGAAGCAAAGGCAAAGAACAGTCCTTCAAAGGTTGATACACAGGGTGTTATTAACTTGGTAGCAGCAGCACCTCACAATTTGAAAAGGTTTGTTTTTGTATCTTCCTGCGGAATACAACGCAAGGATAAGTTGCCTTTCAGCCTTCTCAATGCATACGGCGTACTTGATGCCAAACAAAAGGGTGAGGAAGCCATCATCAGTTCGGGATTGCCGTACACCATTATCCGCCCAGGACGTCTCATTGATGGTCCTTACACTTCATACGATCTCAACACCCTTCTCAAGGCAAAGACAAGTGGCAAGTCTGGTGTAGTCGTGGGTACAGGTGACACACTTGTTGGTCAAACGAGCAGGATTGATGTAGCCGCAGCCTGTGTAGAATGCCTTCAGAACCCTGCTTGTGAAGGGCTAGTTTTTGAGTTGGTAAACTCCGGAACGAGGCCATCCGCCATTGACTGGCAAACTCTTTTGGGCAACCTCCGTAATTCAAAGAAAGTAGCCAAAAACTGACGCTCAAGTTAAATTTTAGGTGAACTCAGTAATCCCAGTAGTAGCAGTGGCCAGGGCACGTTAATATCGGGTATGAGCCATGAGTAGTCTTTCAATAGGGGCAAAGCAGAGGGTAGAAGAAAACGCAATGAGCGTAGCGATACGGGACGATTTCCATCTTGATCGACTAGTCCATAATGCCGTGCCAGTTCGGCAACAATATGTACTCTTCCTGTACGACTGATGATATTTGGCTCGCTTGCAAGCGCAGCCAGGACTCGTCCTGTTAACAAGGGCGTCTCCCAATTGTAGCGCTCAGTAAACATAGCGTAATTCTGATCATTCACATTTTTTTCGCTCATTTCAGAAGCTATACGAGAAAAGTGCTCAGTGCCAACAATCCCCGGCCAAATTGAAATAGAAGCGACGTTATGTGGTTTTAACTCAACAGCCATATCAGCAGCTAGGCGATCGCACGCAGCTTTACCTGTACCATATGCTGCACCAAAAATGTAGGACAAGCTGCCCCATGATGAAATGGTGCAAATTAGTCCAGAGTTGCGTTTGGTCATCAGTCGGGCAGCAAAAATACTCGAAACATAGTGGCTGCGAAGACCAACGTTGTTACATGCATCCCAAAGGCTTGGTTCACTATCCCAGAAGGGTTGCCCATGAGCGTTGCTTAATACCTGAACCCCTGAGTAAGCATTATTAACTAGTATATCGAGATGTCCATCCTGTTCATCTTTGATGCGCTCGAAAAGCAAACGTACTTGCTCATCCTCGCTGTGATCTACCTGAACAGGAATACATACACCCCCAACTTCCTCAACTGCAGTTTGGGTTTGAGCAAGGCTGCCTGATACATCATCACTCGAATCAGAGTTATTTAGGCGGCGACCCGTAACGTACACAGTTGCACCTGCCTCACCAAGTCCAATGGCAATTCCCTTACCAATGCCCCGCGTCGCACCTGTGACCAATATTACTTTACCTTCTAGGCTTTTCATTTTAGCATTTTCACTATTTTTTAATCGTCAAGTTTCCTTTGAAGTGAGTTCCGGTATTAGTCCCATCAGGAGTGTAAGATAAGTAATGCAATTTCTTCTCCGCCTCTGCCTAAACGATAATATAAAGGGCACCGCTCCTGAGTAGCTTTCCTTCAGCTGGATACCGCCTGAAAGTACTTGCCGATACGCCAATTATTTCACCAAAGTCTTCTGTTATTTAAGTTCATCTTTCTTTTAATAGTAAAGTTAAGCGCTTATGTTGTCTTGACCACTCTTGACAAACTTCTATGACAAGTTGTATTTCTTGAGTGGTCAAAAGTTCATCTGGCTTTCCAGATGCTAAAATCCTAGCGGCTTCTGCTGCTTTGTGGTATCCCACACCGTACTTGACAAGTTCTGTGTGAAATAATTGCTGTTTATCGTCAAATGATATGAAAAGTTGCATTTGCCGAAAGGCATCAAGTGCAACTGTTGCGTCTTTATAACGCTGACGGTAGTCATAACGTACCATTGTATCCAAAATTTCTACTAAACCTGGGCTAAGATTGGCACACTCATTAAATAAAGCACAACGTAACTCGCCAGTATGGTCGTCTCGCGGTAGCTTTCGAGGATCTAACCCTGTTAAAGCTTGAATACCAATAATGCCAACTGCATAGATATCGCTGCTGAATTGCGGATGAAAAACTAGTTGTTCGCTTGGCATATAGCCAGGAGTGCCGATCGCTACTGTATGGGTAGTTTGCCCTTGATAGTTGACTTCTAAAGCACCGATCTCCCTCACTGCCCCAAAGTCAATCAAGACTATTTTCCCATCTTTTTGTCGTCGCCGTAGATTCTGTGGCTTGATATCCCGATGGATGACATTGTTTTGATGAACAAATGCCAAAACTTCTAGGATGTCCTTCAAAATTTGGAAGACTTTGTTCTCACTTAATGGTTCATTTGGGATAATTTCTTGTGTCAAATCATGCCCGTCAATGAATTCCTGAACTAAATAAAATTCTCCTTGTTCCTCAAAATGGGCAAAAAGTTTAGGAATTTGATTGTTTTCGTTGCCCAAGCGATACAAACTTTGTGCTTCTCTCTCAAACAGCTTTTTAGCGATTGGCATTATAGCATAATTGGAGTCTTGCGGTTTGAGATGTTTGACGACACATTTAGGTACTCCTGGTAAATCTAAATCAACCGCTAGGAAAGTATTACCAAATCCCCCACTCCCCAGCAGTGTGATAATCTTGTAGCGCTTCCGGAGAGTTTTTCCGATGAGAGGGTACTGGGTCATATAGTACATCTTACCTACTCGTTAACATGAGACAACATGGAGTATCTGAGCTAGTCTACTCTCAATTGCATAATTTTAAGATACACCTACCTCCTAATATACGTAAATACACGGGATACTTGGTAGCTCCGGATAAGGTTGTGTCGCAAATTTCGTTCAGCGAAAACACTCCGTGTCAATCGCATTGCTCTAAGCGATCACTCCAAAGATTTTTTCGATAAACCTTGCTTGAGATACACTATTCCCTTGTGCAATTCCATTCACTTGTCCTTGACGAATCATATTCATCGCTTCTATCCCACCCAAGGTTCGTCTGGCTGTGTTGAAAGACTTGAATCCCATTATTGGTTTGACGAGGCGCTTGATATTTCTATTATTTAAATACTTATTTTGGCGTAATTCGGTCTGTGCTGCAAGCGTTGCATCATCTTTGAGGGTTTTAATTGCCACCGTATAAGCAGCATTCTTATCTACTGTGATCACTCACGGTGCTTGAGTGTGTTCAGCCTTGATCACTTTGCGGAAAAAGCGTACTGCTGCCTTACTATCCCGCCTTGCACTCAGCATAGGAGATCCCATTTAGCTTGAGGTCGGAGAAATTTCCACCCCTCCACTCTACCATTTTTGCGACAGAACCGATTATCTTAATTTTCCTGAAGTGTAGATCAAAAATGCTCTACAAAGCACCATTGAAAATCTGATTAGCAGTCAGGTTTAAATCTGGAAAAGTCGGGGATATAATACGTTCCGAATTCCTAAATTGAGCAACTTGATATTCTTCATCAACTAAATGATAAATAGAAATGGTTGGTTGTTTGGGGTTACCAATAAACTTGAGCCATATCAAAACCTCCGCTTGTTTGACTTTACCATGGACAGTGTCGGGACTAATTAGTTTGGCACCCCAGTACAGGTTAATGCTTGTTCTGTCTTTTCCCGTTAAGTCTCTCAGGAGCGCTGCCAACTTTCACTCTGTCGTGTAATTTAACGAAACTGACCACAGTACGAAGCAAAAATCGAGTCGCTGTTTCCTTTGATGTGCGCTGAGAGTGAAAATCTGTGGCTACCCTTGAGTACTTTGGTAGTGATGGCAAATCAAATTGAATCAGAATTACCCATTAGTTCTTTTCCATTGCCCATTCTTTACACTTAGCCACTGCCGCTTGATAGGCATCTAAGTAATTCTTACCACCTAACATCACATTGCCATAATACTCGTAAGGTGGCTCGCCATACACGGGTAGCGGATCGTCTTCTGGATAATCTTCCTTAGATTCTTCTATGATCGCTTTTAGTTGCTTGAGACTTAAAAAATGTGCTAGAAAATACTCAAGTTTTTGAGTATTTACGTGATGGTGCGGTAGTGTAGGATCGACAATGCGATCGCTCAGTTCAATCCAACTGTGTTCGATAGGTTTGTATGAACTGCCTTTGATCACCAAAAAGCCTTGGACGTAAGTTGCCCCCTCAGTTACCAATACTGCTTTGTAAGCATTGTCAAATGGGGTTGTAGCCTTGCTTTTAATGCGATCGGCAATTTCAATAGAAAGCGCTTCATCTAGTGGTTTGTTCATCGACGGCAAAGTTACAAACAGAAACGATTATAATACTAGTACTGCTTTACATCACTAAAAATTAAAAATTAAAAAGCCACAAATACAAGGTTTTTGGATGTTTGGGATGACTTTCAACACCTCTATCATTCCAATATCACAGGGGATTGTTCGCTTGTAGGAGTGATACTGTTTGCATGACTGGCAACGTGATTGTAAAGATAGCACCTTGACTTACACCCGGACTCACTGCACAAATCGTACCGCCGTGTAATTCTACCAATTGCCGGACGATCGCCAATCCCAATCCTAATCCCCCAAATGTTCGCGTATTCGTGCTATCAGCTTGCCGGAACGTCTCAAAAACATGGGGTAGAAAATCGGGTTGGATGCCTTTGCCAGTGTCGGTGACGGTGATTTGAGCGTTTGTACCAATCTGCATCAGTTGGACTTCCACCCGTCCCCCGATGTCCGTGAACTTAACAGCATTTGAGAGTAAATTCCAGCAAATTTGCTGGAGGCGGTTTGGATCGCCCCAGACTGGATGTTCTAAAGGAGTTAATCTTGTCTCAATCTGAATTGACTTAGCTTCTGCTGCTGTTTGTACAGTTGCTATCGCTGCTTCAACAATCGCACTCAAGTCAACTTGAGCCGCATTCAGCCGCAATTTCCCTTGTAAAATTTGAGAGACATCCAACAAATCATCAACAAGCTGTGTTTGCAACTTAGCATTACGTTCGATTGTCTCTAATGCTCGAGTTGTGGTTTTAGAATTAAATGAATGGCTGCGCAGCATTTGTGCCCAGCCCAAAATTGGGTTCAACGGTGTTCTGAGTTCGTGAGACAGTACTGCCAAAAATTCGTCTTTGACTTTACTGACGCGTTCTGCTTCTTCCCGCGCCGCTTGCTCGCTTTTGAGGATGCGATCGCGTTCTGCTTCTAAGGCAACTCGTTCTGTAATATTGCGGGTGACAGTGGCAATTGCGCTCGCTTGGTGCGTATCCGGATCTTTAATCGTAAACAAAGTGTAATCTACTGGAATCGCGTTTCCTGTTTTAAAATGACGCAATCGAAACTCACCCTGCCAAAGTCCCTCACGCATGAGGATTGGGTAAATGACTTCTTCCACATAGGCTTGATCTTCTGGTAGGAAGTAATCGAGAATTACTGTGTTGCGAACTGCCTCCATACTTTCTAGTCCCAGCATTTGACAACCTGCGGGATTAACAAACTCTACTCGACTATCCGGTCTTGCCAAACCAATGAAATCTACGCTATGGTCAATTAAGGCGATCAGACGTTGACGTTCTTCTTGTGCTTTTTTGCTTTCGGTCAGATCTAGAATGAAGGCAATCAACTCTTGGGTTTCATTGTAGGGTTCTTGCAGAAGTGCTGCTCCAATGAGAATCGGAATCCGTCGCCCATCCTTGTGCTGGTACTCCTTCTCATAGGGCGTACAGACTCCTTGCACCCTTATTTGTGCGAGCGCCCGCGCATCCAACGCAGCGTATTGCGGTGGTGTAAGTTGATCCCAGCCTATCTGCCCAGACTGCATCTCTTCGAGTGTATATCCTAGCATCTTCGACAGGTAGTTATTGGCATAATGCACCTCACAAAAGCAATCCCCAAATACTACCCCAAACATATCTGATTCCACCAACCTCCGGAATCGCCGCTCACTTTCTCGCAAAGCTTCCTCGGAACGTTTGGGCTCAGTAATATCCATTGACATACCAATCATTCGCTCGGGAGACTCTACTGAGTCGTAAAAACAACGACCTCGCACTAATACCCAGTGAATGCTGCCATCCCCCCAGATAATGCGGTACTCCACATCGTAGTCCGTCTGGTTGGCGATCGCCTGCTGTAGTGATTCTAGTACCCAGGCTCGATCATCAGGATGCACGATATCGTAGAGTGTTTGATGCGAAAATTCTGCATCTGGCGACAGACCGAAGTTTATTTTACAACGTTCCGACGCTACCAGTACATTGGAACGCAAATCAAGTTCCCAGCAACCAAGTTTACCAGTTGTTAATGCTAATATGAGTCGGTGTTCGCTTTCACGTCGTGCCTCCTCTGCTTGTGTGCAGTCGCGTAACGCTGCTTGCTGTTCAGTAATATCACGTACTGTTGCTAAAACACCAATGACATCATTCCTGGCATCTCTAATGGGCGAAACACTAATTGTCACATCAATTAAGGTGCCGTCTTTACGGCGACGAACAGTTTCCATTTGACTAATGGCTTCACCGCGTCGCATCTTCGCAAAAATATCTTTGGGTTCTTGTATCCGCTCAGCCGGAACAAGAATGGACACATCCTGCCCAATCATTTCGGCGCTAGTGTAGCCAAAAATATGCTTTGCACTGGTATTCCAACTTATGATTTTACCATCAGGTGTCAATCCCATGACAGCATCGTTCGACGACTCCACCATAGCGGTAAGAAATAGGCGCGCTTCTTCCGCCTGTTTGCGTTCAGTGATATCCTCTACAATTCCTAACAACCGGATGGGAATGCCATTGGGATCGCGGTAAACGCTGCCTCTTACCCAAATCCAACGAAGCTGTCTATCTTGGCGGATAATTCTGCATTCAAAGTTCCAATCTTCATGGGTAGAAAGTGTTTGCTGAAACTTTTGATTCACTAACTCCCGATCTTCCGGATAAACGTGGTTTAGGAATACTTCGTAACTCCATTCCGGCTGTAACGACTCATACCC
This sequence comes from uncultured Scytonema sp., assembly GCA_937873135.1. Lineage (GTDB taxonomy): Bacteria > Cyanobacteriota > Cyanobacteriia > Cyanobacteriales > Nostocaceae > Rhizonema. The sequence goes on from CALMVQ010000028.1 coordinate 41,901, forward strand.
AAAAACTTGATCGTGCTTGAGCGATCGCCGAACTGTATATGCCTGTGTCCTCAAATCTAAATCCCAATTCCCAACACGAGCGGAATCTAACCGTCGGCGCTCAATGACTTGCTTAGTAGTTTCTAAAAAGGTGAGCAGAACACCACCGATCCCTTCTCCATCGTAAATCGGGCTGTAGCAAAGCGTGAAGTAACTTTCCTCTAAGTAGCCGTCGCTCTCGATTAGATACAGTTGGTTTTCAACGTAGGTAACTTGCCCTTGGGCGAAAACTGCTTTGTAAATCGGTTCATGAATAGCCCAAACTTCAGGCCAGCATTCTCTTGTCGGTTGACCAATTGCTTGAGGATGCTTATTGCCTAGAATTCTCCGATAAGCATCATTATATATTTGAATAAGGTGAGGTCCCCACAATACCATTGTGGGAATTTGAGAAGTTAAGCTGATACTAGCTGCTGTCCACAAACCAGGCGACCAAGTCTCAACTGCACCAACAGACGTATGAGACCAGTCAAACGCTCGCCACTGTCTGCCAACTTCTCCAGCATTCGCCAGGATACTTTCAAGCATGTTGGACTTTGCCACCTGCAACACCATTTTTGCTCCAGTATATTATTTGCCTCACCTTACATTAGTACGGATAAAGAATGCAATGCATCTGCTGAAGGGTAGGGAATCAGCCTGCAACGCACAAAGTTGCTCTGGGATATAGATGACCCCAGAGCAACAACAGTTTATAATCCCATCATGATGTGAGTTCCGCGCCTCAAGGTCGTCACCTAGTTTTGTGGATGTCTTCTAGCTAGTCTCTCTAGCTTTCTGGGATTGATCTTGATGACTTGTCCTTTTGAGAATCTGCTGTGGTTTGAGATATATAAATCACCATCAGGCCCAACAGTGATGTTAGAAGCTGCCTCTAGTCCATGACCGCTTAACAGAGTTGTACGAGTTCCATCTGGAGCAATTTTAATCAGAGAACCACTTGTATCACCGATCACGTCACCGCCAGGAGCGATCGAGTTCCATTCTGGCTGATTTATATGTTCCAACACGAACAAATTGCCATCTTTATCGTAGGCGTCGCCAGTCAGTTGCGTAAAGCCATCTGCAATTTCTTGTAGTTCTAAAGTCTCGGGGTCAACTTTCCAGACACGCGCTTTCCCAGCTGGGAAAGGATAGTAAGTATATTCAGTGAGTGTTAAACTTCCATCGGGAGCAATTGTGAGATTTGTCGGTACTGATTGATTTGAGATGGGACCATTTGGAGTAAGTGTATAACCAGGGGGTATGCTAAGTGCCGATAAATCATCGGTTTGTGTTCCCGAGTCCCCTGTTGCTGGTGGAGTACCTGGATCTGACGTTCCCGTAGACTGAGGTGGGAATTGAAGTTGATCTGGTGGTATTGGCTGAGGGGGAACTACAACGACTTGCTGAATTCCACTACCATCAAGTGCTACTTTGTACAAAGTGTTTCCACCGCCATCGGCGACATAAGCATAGCTACCCTTAATCACAAAGCTATAAGGGTTGGAAATCAGGTCAGTGCCATCAGGATTATTGTTGGTTTCATACTGGGCCATATCGGCAAGAACTGTCAGATTTCCAGTACTGAGGTCTACTCTGTACAATTTTCCAAGGTCGGGCGCTTGTAATAAGGACTCACGCAAGGTCGGATTTCCAGCAAAACCTGTTAAAAGATAAGCGTTACCTTGGTCATCAAATTTGATGTCCGCAGGTCCTGCACCTTGGGTATCAAGGTTACTGTCTGGTGGTGCCCCAGCATGTACTAATCCTAAAGATGTGAAACCGGAAAGTACGTCTGTTTTTGTACCGTCGGGAGCAATTTTGGTAACAGAACCACTACTGCTAGCACATAATGGAACATATCCCGAGCTTGGTGATGCTTCGCATCTTCCGTCTTGTCCATCGCCACCAGAACCACTATTCGCTACATAAAGATTGCCGTCTTTATCAAAAGCTATACCCCGTGGGTTATCTAAACCGTCGGCTACGACCTTAAAATATTGTGGTTCTGCTGAAACTTTTGATACTGAAATAGTAGCAACGCTAACTGTGAACAGTGTCAGAATAAATGGCTTGATTTTCATACGTTTTGAGATTTGACCTTGATTGTTAGCAAGTGGAAAACCTTAAGGTTTTAATGAGAATAAATCCCAGTAATTGAGACAGCAAAATCAAGCACATCTAGAAACATGCTCGCGCATATTAAGCACCACCCTTGTTAAACAGAAAGGCGTTAGTGTTGGCTTGAAACTTTTGAGCTAACTGGAAGGATTTCAGAAACTAGGTTTCATGAATAGGGATTTGACTGCTTGGTAATTTCTAGTAGAAATCGGATTTTGTAGCAGAAGTTCATAATCCTTAAAAACTGCATCTAAGAAGAGTTTTTTAACGCCTTAGCGCCACGAAATTGCATAAACAAATTCAGGCATAAAAACTCTGAATTCTTATGACATAGTTTTACTTTCACTAAGCGAGCTAGTGCCCACTCAACGCATGATATCGACGGCTTCATCCACAAAAATAGACGGCGACGCAGTCAACAAAATTGTATTTGTGCGTCTTGCAGTCACCCTTTCAGATAATTTTATGAACTAAAAGAACATTGAGATGAACTTAATATTCATCTTTTAAACAAACATCTTAAATATAAAAATATCCCATGATTAATTTTGTGTGAATGACTATTATTTAGATATAATTTGAGCTATTTGTCTGTAGGCATTCATCTACGTAATTGTGTAAAGCCCGGAAAAGCTTCCTGGTAGTGAATAAATTGATTCTAGTTAACCCTCCCAATGCGGCAAGAAATCCCTCTTTGTGTGCCGATAAATTACGAGGGGTTGGAGGAATTAAATTTGTGGGAATATCATTTTTTTATAGAAAAACGGCGATCACTGTTATGCGATCGCCGCCCTTGTTATTAGCTTGGTAATTAGCAGTTATTTGTTTTAACTAACTACTAACGTTTAGCCAACTTCTTCGACATCTTCCGCAAACGAATTGATTGCGGAGTCACTTCCACTAACTCATCTTGTCCGATGTATTCTAAAGCACGCTCCAAGCTCATGTCTACAGGCGCTTGCAACTGCACCAGTTCATCACCACCAGCTGCGCGATGGTTAGTAAGTTGTTTAGTCTTACAGACATTCAGTTCCAAGTCTTGAGGACGATTGTGTTCTCCCACAATCATACCTCTGTAAACCTTAGTACCTGGAGTAATAAAGAACAGTCCTCTATCTTCAGCGTTTTTCATGGCGTAGAAGGTGGAAACCCCCTCTTCAAAGGAAATTAAAACACCTTTGTTCCGGGCTTCGATATTGCCAGTAATCGGACGGTAGTCGAGGAAGCTGTGATTCATGATACCTTCACCACGAGTCATCCGCATAAACTCACCCCGGAAACCAATCAATCCACGGGCGGGAATAACAAATTCTAGCTGGGTGCGGCCATGACCACCAACTTGCATATCTTGCATTTCGCCCTTACGTTGTCCCAGGCGTTCTATAGAACTGCCAACAGCATCTTCAGGAACGTCTAGCACCAAGAGTTCGTATGGTTCGCAAGGTTGCCCGTTAACTTCGCGGTAAATAACCTGTGGCTGAGAAACTTGAAACTCGTGTCCTTCTCGACGCATAGTTTCGATCAGGATACCCAAGTGCAGTTCCCCACGACCGGAAACTAAGAATTTATCAGGGGAGTCGGTTTCTTCAACGCGCAAAGCAACGTTGGTTTCTAATTCTCGGATCAGGCGATCGCGCACTTGTCGGGAAGTCACCAACTTTCCTTCTTGACCTGCAAAAGGAGAATCGTTCACCCAAAAGGTCATCTGCAAGGTTGGTTCATCCACCTTAATCAGTGGTAACGCTTGTGGATCGTTCGGGCAAGTGATCGTTTCGCCAATATTGGCCTCAGCAAATCCAGCCACAGCGACGATATTGCCAGCAGATGCTTCTGTCATTTCAATTCGCTTTAGCCCTTCAAAGCCCATCAACTTGCTAACTTTACCTTTAATGATTTCGCCTTTTTCTGTGATCAATGCCGCTTGCTGTCCCATGCGGATGGTGCCATTATGAATTCTGCCAATGACAATCCGTCCTAGATACTCAGAATAGTCTAGGGTTGTCACTTGCAATTGCAGTGGCTTGTTGACATCACCCACTGGTGGCGGTACTTGGCGCAAAATCGCATCAAACAGGGGTTGCATATCCTTGGCTTCATCGTCCAATTCGGCTTTGGCGTAGCCTGATAAGCCAGAGGCAAATAGATAAAGGAAATCACACTGGTCTTCGTCTGCTCCCAATTCTAGGAAAAGATCTAAGACTTTATCAATCGAGCCGTAGGGATCTGCTTGAGGACGGTCGATTTTATTGACAACCACAATAGGACGCAGTCCTTTTTCCAAGGCTTTTTTCAACACAAAGCGTGTTTGGGGCATAGGGCCTTCATTGGCATCGACGATGAGAATACAACCGTCAACCATGCCGAGTACGCGTTCTACTTCACCGCCAAAGTCGGCGTGTCCAGGAGTATCAACAATATTGATCAGCGTCTCTTTGTAGTGAACTGCTGTGTTTTTGGAAAGAATAGTAATTCCTCGTTCCCGTTCGAGTGCGTTGGAATCCATAACGCAATCCGGAACGTCTTCCCCTTCGCGGAAAATGCCGGATTGTTTGAGGAGCGCATCAACGAGGGTGGTTTTGCCGTGATCAACGTGGGCGATGATGGCGACGTTACGGATAGGGAGCGTCATAAGCGCGTCTACTTAATATAGAAAGGATTTTTTTGATTTATTTTTCACTGGCAGACTGCATTAACAGAATTTAGCGGGCTGTGTCAACTCTGTAAATAAGCCTTAACAATTCTACCTTAATTGTAACGATCTAAATTGGTTTTTGGAACTGTAGAGGCAATAGTAATTGGTGGGGAGAGAATATAACGTGCGATCGCGCTAACAACCTTTTTCTCAGAAATGACATAATTTATACTAGTGTTTAGCCTTACTCATTCAGCTATGCTCCCACGGGGGAGTCAAGAGTGGGTTGAAAAATTAGACACTGTGTGATTCTGGCTTGGGCTTTTTGAGCCAAATTTTTAATTATAGCCACAGTGCGTCTTTATACTCAAATTTATCATTTTCTAGTACTCCGAATTACATAGATGCACTCCGCAACAAGGTCAATGCCTTTCTTTGTAAAAATGGGCTAAAAGTATATTTCCGTGTTTCTCTTGTAGAGAAAGTGCTGCTGTGTCCCTACTTCAAATTTGTTGAAGAACAGGTTGCTATACCTTGGCAAAGAGTCTGTGCCGCTGCTGCTAAGCATGAGCAAGGTTCAGAAGCCTTAACTCTAGTTGCACAAATGTTGCCTATGGCTTCTGAGATTAGTTCAACAGTTTACTGTCAACTTTTACAATTATTTCCTGACCATAGACAATTGGTTTTTTCCTCCCCTGCTCCCCCTGCTTCCCCTGCTTATCCGAACCGTATTGGGAGTGGAATGGAGAATGATAGATCAATGGAAACGACTATTAGCGGATGAAATAGAAAGCCGTGTATCACCAGAACACAAGCCCCTGTTGTTGAATTACACTCGCAGCATGGAGGAAGAATTCTTTGCAGCACGTAAGAGCTTAGGTAACCTTGGAGACACAATTGAAATGCCCAAAAGTAAAAACCCACTAAACACAGTGTCGAGTGCATTTTGACAAGTGTGGAGCGGTATAGCAGCGTATGTCTTGGAAAGCTCACTAGGTTCAAGTAAGACTCTCAACCGGACGAGTCGCGGCAATACGCCCATACAGCAAAATGTCACCAGTCATCGGCATCAAACGACATGTAACTGGTGACTAATGATCAGCTTAACGAAACATACTGCTAACTGAGCTATCTTCGTGAATACGCCAGATGGTTTCTCCTAGCAAATTAGCCACTGAAAGCGTGACGAGTTGTGGAAAGCGATCGCTCTCTGAAATCGGGATTGTGTTTGTGACAATGACTTCCTCAAATAAACCACTTGATAAGCGTTCAACTGCGGGTGGGGATAATACGGCATGAGTTGCACAGGCATAAACCTGACGAGCGCCTTCCTCACGTAGTAACTTTGCTCCTGCTGTAATAGTACCAGCAGTATCGATCATGTCATCTACCAGTACTGCTGTTTTACCTTTTACATCACCGATGACATTTAACACTTCAGCAACATTATGAGCCTGACGACGTTTATCGATAATTGCCAGTGGGGCATCATCTAACTTTTTTGCAAATGCCCTCGCTCGTGCTACACCGCCGACATCCGGGGAAACTACCACAATATCTGGCAACTGTTTACTTGCCAAATAATTTAGTAACACTGGCGAACCGTAAATATGATCAAGGGGGAGATCGAAATAGCCTTGAATTTGAGACGAGTGTAAATCCATAGCGAGAACCCGGTTAGCACCTGCTTCGGTGAGTAGGTTAGCAACGAGCTTAGCAGTGATTGACTCTCGTCCTGCTGTTTTGCGATCAGCACGGGCATACCCATAGTAGGGAATGACGGCAGTTACCTGACGTGCTGAGGCGCGACGACAGGCGTCGATCATAATCAGCAACTCCATGAAATTGTCGTTTACAGGACGACAAGAGGGCTGGATTAAATAAACATCACAGCCCCGGATCGATTCTTGTATTTGAACGTAAAGTTCGCCATCCGCAAATCTTTTGCGGATCATTGGTCCCAAATCCATGCCCAGGTAACGAGCGACTTCTTGAGACAGTGGTACATTAGCGGAGCCAGAGAACAACCGCAAGCGGCTTTGTTCTATCAGTCCTGTTGCCGCTGGCTGTGCTGTTAATGGTGCAGAACTAAGCACTGCAGATCCTCGACGTGCATTCATGACAATCTTATCACCAAAGGTTTAGTAAATTTAACTGAAATAGGCTGATAAATTGTAGGCTTTGCAGGAATTTTCATCAGAACTTAAACCTTTCTTCATTAACTCTGCAGTCCTTTTGACAAACAAACTACTGACAGCTTAACTGAACATTATGATTATTAACTAGACCCATAGTTTAGATCTTTTATCTGTTTTTTAGCTTGAAATTAAAAAATTTAACTTTCTTAAGTGTTAGTTTGGTTTGTGGCTTCCCTTTAATTAACTTGTACATAAGTGGAAAGTCTTTAGCGCAAAGCTCACCGGGGGAAGCTTCCCCCGGCAGACTTCACATTTTGAGGGGGTTGATCTGTTCAGTTGTTGCGAATGTCGTCAATAACCCCCTCAAAATGCTCCAAGATCGTCGTTTTTAGTAGCGATTTTGTATAAGGTTGTCCGTTTTTGTCCGGGTTCATCCCAACCCACTCTACGCTTTGTTATTTGATAAATCAAAAATCGAATACTATCGCTATATTAAGATGCAGCATAATTTAACTTAGTTCCTGATTACGTATTGACAAAAACTCCCTTTCAGCAGTATCTGTCACTAGGAAACTATCTTCCGTCGTTCCTGCTATTACACTCAATCAATCCACAATGCAACCACCGATTACAGTTGGCACTGTCCTACAAAACCGTTACCGGATAATTCAAACCCTTGGTCAGGGAGGATTTGGTAGAACCTTTCTGGCAGAAGATCAGAGGCGCTTTAACGAACTTTGTGCAATTAAAGAATTAATTCCCACGACAATGGAGGCTTTCGCTTGGGAGAAGGCAAAGGAACTTTTCCAACGAGAAGCGGCAAGCTTGTATCAAATAGAACACCCACAAGTCCCCAAATTCCGCGAAAGATTTGAACAAGACCAGCGGTTGTTTTTAGTACAGGATTATGTAGCAGGAAAAACGTATCGCACGTTGCTAGATGAACGCAAAGAACGTGGCGCTGTATTTACAGAAGCAGAAGTCATGCATTTACTACGTTCTTTGTTACCAGTCTTAGAGTATATTCACAGACTGGGAATTATTCACCGGGATATCTCACCGGAAAATATTATTTTGCGAGACGGTGATTCAAAGCCAGTATTAATTGACTTTGGGGTGGTGAAAGAATTAGCCACTCGATTGCAATCGCCAGATAATGCAACGCCAGCAACCTATGTGGGAAAATTAGGTTACTCTCCCAGCGAGCAATTACAAACAGGTCAAGCTTACCCCAGTAGTGACTTGTATGCACTTGCAGTCACAGCAATAGTTTTGTTAACTGGCAAAAAACCTACTGAACTATTTGATGACTCCCAACTTACTTGGAATTGGCAACGTTGGGCAACGGTCAGTCCGCGATTTGCCGCTGTGTTGAATCGCATGTTGAATTATAGACCAAGAGATCGCTATCAAAGTACTACAGAAGTAGCACAAGCACTGCAAACCCTAGAGCAAGCTACTGTCCCACCAAATTCTCATTTATCCAACGCGGAAACTGTTGCCGTTGGTCGTCGTCCCGAACCGATATCTAGAGCGCCCTACAGACCAGATCCAAGGATTTCACAACCATCCTCTAACTCTTTTTTAGATAATCCTTTAGCAATCGGGGCAATTGGTAGTGCTGTTGTTATCTTAGCGGGGTTAGCTTCTTGGACAATAGTTGGCTCTATACGTAAGTCACCGAAAGAATCATCAGCAACACCACAAACTTTTCCTTCTCCAGTCATAGCTGGTAGTGCTACAGCTACACCTACACCCACACGTACATCCACAGCGACGCGAACACCCACTCCTAAACCGACTCAGATCAATAACCAACCTGTTGTGTTTAGACAACGTCTCAATTTTGGCGCATCCCATGCAACTAACCTTGAGCGAGATCTTAAAGAAAATCAGACGATATACTATATCTTTAATGCTGATAAAGGTCAAAAGTTAACTGCGTTGTTTGTCCAAGAAAGTGGTGTTTTATTAACTGTCTTAGGACCAAATCGTAAACCTATTGATAATACTGCTAAGGACGTAAAATTCTATCAAGGGAGTTTGCCTTCGGCGGGTCTTTACACCATCCAAGTCACACCGATTGCAGGATTTTCCCGAACAAACTATAACCTTAATGTTGGACTAGAAAATCAAGAGACTCCAACTCCCACACCTACACCTACACTTACACCTACTCCTACACCTACACCTACTCCTACACAACCCTTCCCCACACCTACACCTACTCCTACACAACCCTTTCCCACACCTACACCTACTCCTACACAAACCTTCCCCACACCTACACCTACTCCTACACAAACTCAGTCTAAATCTCCCAAAAAGCATAAAAGTCACCCGATTGCTACTAAAACTCCAAAATCAGCTTCCAGAGAAAGCAATCAGCTGTGAACTTTGCCTCTCGACTTTTGTATTGGAGCTAAAAGCTGATAGTTTATAGTGGGATTATGGGAACCGCATCCCCAAATTTGGTGTGGTACGAGGTTAGGTGTAGGATATTGAACGTACTACTGATTACTGGAACTGATACGGAGTCTGGCAAAACTGTTTTGACGACAGCTTTGGCAGCTTATTGCCAAAAATATTGCCATTCCCGCAGCTTGGGAATTATGAAACCGATACAATCGGCAGAAGGCGATCGCGAGTGGTATCAAAAGCTATTTTCTTTGGATCAATCTCCCGAAGAAATTACACCTTTGTACTTTCAAGCACCTCTAGCACCTCCCTTAGCAGCAGCAAGAGAAAATCGGACAGTAGATTTAGCCGTTGTCTGGCAAGCTTTGACAGCCTTAAGAAACCGAAGAGATTTTCTCTTGGTGGAAACCTTAGGAGGGTTAGGTTCACCTGTGACAGAGGAACTCACAGTAGCAGATTTAGCAGGAACATGGTGTTTACCTACAGTCTTGGTCGTGCCAGTCAAATTGGGTGCGATATCTCAAGCGGTGGCAAATGTAGCATTAGCCAGACAAACGCAAGTGACACTTTTAGGAATTATTCTCAACTGTGTTCAACCGAGAACAGATGCAGAAATTGCCGACTGGACACCAGTTGATTTAATTCAATCACTCACCAATATCCCTGTATTGGGGTGCTTACCATATCTAGACAATTTAGCAGATTTGGACAAACTAGCCAAAGTAGCGTCAGATTTAGATTTAGAACGCTTGGGAATTGGGACTAATTGATCAAGTATATCGTGCCCTTTTTGTCGAAGTTATACCACGTAAGGAATTTAAGTAGTGGGCAAACAAACACCCAATCGAGCATAAAACAACGAAGGAGAAAACCATGAAAGTGCTGATGGTGGGGACAACCGGTCAATACGCCAACCACGTCGTGCCCCTATCATTTACCTGTTAACACCATCTTCACAACCAGCTCTCGATTAAGTCGCACGCTGTGATTAAACCCTGTTCAGCTTTGATTTTTTCACCGACTTCAACAGTCCGTCTTTTAAAATCAGGTGTCAATATTTTCTTGTGTAAAACATTAGCTATTCCATCTGCTGTAAGCTTCTGTGAGTCTATAGCAGATCCCACCCCTAATCTCAACACCTGTAGCGCATTAAAAAATTGATCGTCGGCTAAGGGTTCCACCAGCATTGGACAGCCATTACGCAATGATCGCGCGATTGTCCCGACTCCGCCATGAGTAATCAGGGCACCTGCACGCGAAAACAACCAATCGTGTGATATCAAACCATCTATAAACATGACGTTATCCATCTCAATGTCTGATGGTAAATAGCTGTCATGGAAGTCTGCCCAGGCTTTGTGAATCAGAATTCGGCGATCCAATTTAGCCGCAGCGCGGACGTGAGCTTCTATAAGTTCTGGAATATTTTCCACAGACACACTGCTGAATGAGAGTACTAAAGGTTTGGGTTCCTGCTCAACAAATTCCCTAAGCTCTTGACTGGGTTGCCAGCTGCTCCAATCTGGATCTTCATAAAACCAGAAACCTGTTTGATGTACTTGGGAATATTTCGGAGATAACTGACAAAAATAGGGACTAGCAGCCAATATTAAGTGGTTCAAATCTTTGGGATTTTGCAAATTATCAATAGAAGATGTTTGATGTTCTGATTCTGGCTTAGGTAAGCAACGAAAAAACGGAGTTACACAAGAGCGAATCCAGCAAATATTATAGATATCTGCTATCGTTGCGGCGACTGTATCTTGCAAATGACCAGAAATCAACATATCTGCATCATTACATGCCTTCATTAGACAGTCCACACTGTCCAATAAGTTATACTTGAAACCCGCAGGTGCTGATTTTTCTATATCTAACAACTCCGCCCTCATTAAAAGCAAATGGTTCCATTTTCGTGCATAACGTCGTATTTCTTGAGGACCAATCTTTGAACGCTCAACATTAACTGTTTCCAGTCCAGCTTTTAAAATATAGGGATGTATTGCCTCATTTATTACCATACGTACTTGATGCCCTCTAGTTTTCAGGACTTTTCCAAGTGCAATAAAAGGCAAGTTGTCTCCTAATGTACCGTGACTTGTAATGACTATAGTGCTCATGTGTAAGTAGTGGTAAATGTAATAGTATCGATCCCTGTTTTTTTAGACACGAGCGGAAACCCTAACTTCAGACATAATCATGAATTGAGATCCTGTGACATAGCGATCGCGAACAGACTACTCAACTGAATTTCTTTATTGCGGAAATCCCTAAAAACAAGGGTTCTATTATGTCCTCTTAAATACTTATAGTATCTGTGAGGCTGTTAATGGTTAATTGCGATTAACAATTAATCACCGACGCTCAAGTTAAGTGATTATCCGGGAGTGGTATTAGGGTTTATTCTCTGCTGATATCTAGTTTAGAAGGTTGATCCCAAGCGGTATTCAGACATGTCATAAGTTAGCTCTATGATGGAAATTTTGTATGAAAAAATGAGGATGAGTTTGAAAAATTAACCCACAGTTTTTACAAACTTAGAGTTAGTAGACATTTCTGGGAGTAAAGAACAATTTGACTTAGTTGTTAGGTCAGTGCCCAGAGGACTGGCCTGATTTTTAGTGACCTTTACTTTTGTATAGAAGTTTTGGAAAAACGCGCCCTGCTCTATTTTTACTTTAAGTATCAAGATATCATAAACCAAAAGTCAAACACCAATACCGCAATTGCTAATCTGAAGAAAAATTACGGGGAGATTCAACTCTAGACCGAAATCTTCAATAATTTCTGTAAAAATTCGCTATTTCTCACTAATTTTGGTAACCAGGTAGAAAAAATTATCCCAAAGAAGGGTAAACTAAGCACTACACGCAGGAAGCAAAACGTGACTAATAGCAGACGAATTCAACAAAAATAAATGAGATGAAGAGCATTAGCTCAAATAACAGTCAAGTATAATGTTGATAAGATATAGAGTGTTCAAAGAATCGACAATCAAGTAACATATTGATTCAATCCAGAGTAAAAACAAGACTGACAAACAATGTTGTTTATGTATACGCTAAATTAAAAGAGATTGAAGTTCACAAGATTGATCGCTTAGTACAACGTTTCATAAATTCGTGGCGTTTTGGTTTGTAGTTGCCCGAAGCGCGCTCGAGGGCAACTACGAACGATGACATTATTTTCCTGAGCGTCACGAACTTGTGCAATCCTGTACTTAGCATCTTTTAATAGTCACCAACGTGGATGGGCACTTGCTACACAGCTGCACTCGCTGCTGCGCTTGCTTACCGATTGAGCATGGCAGAGTACGCACAGATGCGTACCTTGGATGTGTGGTACGCGCGGTTCGATGCCCAAACGTTCTTTTCTTCTCAGTAGCGGAGACGCTGACGCGTTCGTCGTCAGCCAAGGCGTCTTGGTGAACCAGCGCGCATGAGGCGTTTTCCCGCCTTAGGCGACTGGTAAACCCGATCTTCGCAGCGTTAGCGAGTCTTCTCCCAAGGGGAGATGCAATCATGCGAACGAGCGTCAGGGCGGTTTTGTCTATCGATATTCTTCTGGCGGGAAGTCCTAAGAGCAATCTACTTTTGTTAAATTTCCTTGAAATTACTACCATTTTTTCTTGATTACTGTATAGTCTAATTCCTAGAAGTCTTTGTTTTCCTGGTTAAACATTTCATTATGGAGCTAGTATTAGTCAAATTGGGAGGTTCCTTAATTACTAATAAGGATAAACCTTACACTGCTCGACCAGAAATAATGGCACAACTAGTCGAGGAAGTAAGTCTAATCAGACATGAAAATCCTAATCTGAAATTGATTATAGGCAACGGAGCAGGTTCTTTCGCTCACCAATCAGCTAAGAAATACAACACAATTGATGGCTTTTTATCTGATGAAGAAAAAATAGGTTTCTGCTTCGTCCACCAAGATGCTTTAGATTTGAATCGAATACTAGCTAAAGTTTTTTTACAAGCAAGTTTACCAGTCATAAGCTTGCCACCTCTGACTATGGTAGTTACTCACAACAAAAAACTATTTACGAGCGACTTCTGTACAATAGAAAATAGCCTACAAGCAGGTTTAATTCCTTTAGTTTTTGGTGATGTTGTTTTAGACAAAGCCATTGGTGGTACTGTCCTCTCTACAGATACTTTGCTAGCAGAGCTAGCCAAATATTTCTATCTTCAACATAAATTTCAAGTTCGACTAGTCAATGCCGGGAATTATCCTGGTGTACGCGACAAAGATGGGCAAGTACTTTCTAATATTACTCCAGCCAACTATTCTCAGATTAAAGTTGTCTTGGGCAAGAGCGAATCAGTAGATGTTACTGGCGGGATGGCTCAGAAAGTTGAAGAGTTTTTGGCTATATCTAGTTTAGGAATTGACTGCTGGATAATTGATGGGAATATCCCAGGAAATTTGGCTAAAGCAGTTTTAGGAGCGCCCACTCAAGGCACTTTAATTCGGGCAGTCTAACGAAATTAACTCACTACTTGGAACATTATGCCCTGCTCGAAGAAAGGCGGCTATGCTGAGGGCAGAAGGTTTAAGAAAAATTTATACCCAAAAATTTAGTCCTCTGCATTGCACAAAAGGTTGCAAGCTTCCGAATTTATTAGACATCTCCAGTTGAGGACGTAGGGGCGTTGGCATGCACGGCGTTGGCACAGGGTAAGGCAGGAGCCCCCCAGAATTTATTTATGGAGTTTCCCATGACTCATAGCAGCATCGCTGATCCGCCCTCCCTTGCAAGACTGAAGCCTGGAATAACCAAATTCCTTTATACATATGATGTTCCATTTGTGAGCGTCCTTCAGTCCTAAATTTTCTTCTCATTTACATCCAATACAAAATAGACGCGCATTTTGTGGTTTGTGTATGTGATTCAAATGAAACGTACTCTCACACCAAAAGACGACGCATGAATCGACACAAAACGCGCAACCCCGACCAAATCAAGCCGTAGAATAAATTCCCAATTAATACTAACAATCCGGCTTGATTTGGGGTTGGGTGATGTCTGGACAAAAACGGACAACAGAGATACAAAATCCTCACGCTCATTCGACGATCTGGGAGCATTTTGAGGCGGTTATTGACAACAATCGCAACAACACGACAGATCAACCGCCTCAAAAAGAAGACGGTTGTCCGTTTTTGGAGAGTTCAAATGTAGCGGCACTTGACGATTAAACGCGAGTGGACAAAACGAGTAACCGTAAAGGGTTGCGCG
>CALMVQ010000029.1 GCA_937873135.1 uncultured Scytonema sp.
GGGGGGAAGAATTAGAAACCCGTTATTTGTATCAGGAATGAGCGTGAAATGGTATCACGGGAATAGATCGCTCGGATTTGCCCTTCGGCCACAGGGTAATCGTGCCCCTACATTTATTTATGAATAAAGTTGGAAATATGTATTTCGCTCTGGCGTAGCGATCCGCGAATACTGCGTCCTTATTAAATAGAACGCGCCTGAATTTATGGGGATACATAGCAGCATAGCTGCCAACTCCATTGGAGACGCTACGCGAACGTACTTCTGCCTTCTTAACAGCATTTTTGGGGACTTTGAATTCCAACAATGTCAGCAGACTTCTCTAAAGTGGTCTTTTACAAGAAAAAACAGAAAATGAAAAATTGGTAAATGCTGAGTGTCAGGCAGCAACCAACATTTTCCGCAAAGGTGCATCCGTGCTATGACCGAGGCATAAGCCTCCTGGGAATCCCTTCTCCCAGTCCCCATTCCGGTCACGCCCTTAGTAAGTAATGGCTTCGGTCTACCTCGAAGTCACAGTTTGAATTCTTGCGCTTTTAAGCCAGGGAGAGGTCAAAAAAGCCACTTTTATTTCTTCAATCAATCCTCTGGAATTATCAACTTCATGCGAATCGCATAGCGCACTAAACCTGCTACATCATAAATGTCCAGCCGTTTCATCAATTGCATCCGGTGAGTTTCAACAGTTTTCACACTGATGAACAGCAACTGGGCAATCTCCTTTGTTGTTCGCCCTTCTGTAATCAACTGCAAAATTTCGCGCTGGCGTGATGTTAATTGTGCCGGAGTTTGAGTACTATACTCATGACCTACTCTTTCCTGGTAATCTGCAACATGTTTAGAAACTGCTGGACTTAGATAAGTTTCACCTTGAAAGCTGGCGCGGATCGCCAGTTCCAGTTCACCTACACCAACATCTTTAAGTACATAACCCATTGCACCCAGACGCAATGCCTGCAACACGTATTCCTCCTGGGCGTGCATCGAAAGGATCATCACCCGCGTCTGAGGAAATTCCTTCACAATACGCGCCGTCGCCTCCAAGCCATTCATATCTGGCATTGCAACGTCCATTAACACCACATCAGGTTGGCAATCTGCAATCAGGCTCAAAGCTTCACGCCCATCACCAGCTTCTGCAACGACTTGTATACCTTCAATATTGTGTAAGATAGCACGCAATCCAGCACGGACAAGGGTATGATTGTCTACTAGTAAAACGCGAATTAATTGTGGGGCTGTAGTCATGCCAAAGCATCCAAATTAGCTGTTTTTGGCTTAAGCAAGCAATCTGTAAGAGACAAGCTTCAGACAAAAGGGCATGAAACTATTAACTCTGACATAGCTATTTCTAAGGAACAAGATACTAGTGCAACAAGGCAAAAGTAAAAAATCAAAAGGCACTCATAATGAAATCCTTATATATCAAGCTTTTGGTTTGAGATTTACTGGTAAGTTATTTCAGCCAGCCTGCACTAGTTGAAAAATTATACACTATCATGGATAAAACCTCAGCAATAACATTTTCTACTGAATATAATTAGGTAAAATCAAAGTTTACTTATGCAGTTCCTGGATTGAGGGGTAAAACTGGGAACTGAGCGTGTATTTTAGTACCGTGCTGATGCATAGATTCAATATTAATTTGACCACCAACAAGCAGAACCCGCTCCTCCATTCCCAATAAACCTAAACTCCCACCGCTCGCAGCTCTTATAATGGCTGCATTTACATCAAACCCAACACCATCATCATTAATCGTTAGGTGTAACTGAGTTTCCCACTGCCGCAATTCAATAGTTACTCGTTGTGCTTTTGCATGGCGGATTATGTTTGTCAAGGCTTCTTGAACAACGCGAAAGCAAGTCGTTTCCAAGTTTGACGACAGTTTGGTATTTATTGGCTGGGCGACAATTTCCCCGATGATTCCAGATCGTCGAGTATGTACGTCTACATACCACCGCAGTGCTGCCAGTAATCCTAAATCGTCCAGTAGTGAGGGGCGTAAATCGATTGAGAGGCTGCGTACTTGCTGGAGAGCAACTTCAACTATCTCGATACTTTCGTGTAATGGCGTTGCGAGATCGCTTGAAGGAAATGAATGCTGTAAGGCTTGCAAATTGATTTTTACTGCTGTCAACGCTTGACCTATTTCATCATGTAATTCTCGCGCTATATGACGCCGCTCAGCTTCCTGTGCTTCGATTAACTTGCCAGAAAGCGTTTGCAGTCGCTCTTCACTCGTCCGTAGCTCTAGCTCTACTCGCTGACGTTCTGCAATTTCAGTTTTTAATTCCTCGTTAATACGTGCTAGTTCTCTAGTGCGATTGTTTACTCTTGTTTCTAACTCTTCATTAACTAATTGCAAAGCCGACTCTGCTCGCTGGCGCTGTGTAATTTGATGCCGCAGTTCAAGGTTAGCTGTCTCCAACTGTGCCGGACTAGGGAGCGCAAGTGCTTTTGGTACCAGTGGTACTAGAGACAACGCTGTATAAACTGAAATAAATGCAGTTATGGCTTTGAGTAACCCTGACAGCCAATATGTTGGATACCAGAGTGTCCAAATCTCCATTATATGCGTAGTGCCACACGCAACAATAAACGAGCCAAACAGCAAAAATATCCAGTTAAAAGGTAAATCTTGCCGTTGAGCGACAAAATATACCAGTGCGATCGGAATCGAGTAATAAGCCAGTGCAATCAGTGAGTCGGAGATGATATGCAGCCAGACTAACTCCGATTGCCAAAGGTAGCAATGTCCGTGAGGAATAAACGGTCCGTTAGTAAACAGGTTTTCCCAGAATTTCAACATCTTAGACTCGGTTTTTAGCTGTTATCAGTTTTATTGTCCGGGTGACGGTTTCTCATCTCAGCTTTGTTGCTGACAAGTCAGTATTTTAACCTGATTGTCTATATCGCCAATATACTTGGTAAGATGAATTTGATTTTATTCAAAAGCACTATAAGTTAATAAAAATTAATATAATAATCCGTGGATGAATTTAGGACTTACTTTTGAGCAGGAAATACCAAATATGGGGTATGGGTTTCAGCCCTGAAAACCTGATTTTTCGATCATCTTGAGCGCGATCACTACCCATGTGGCGGTAATTGTCAAAAGCCTGGAACGACCAAATATCGTTTACACACATGATGTCTTATTTGTACAGTGCGTAAGTCCTAGAATTATGAAAATTATTTTTTGAACGTAGACGCGTAGCGGCAAGCCTGTGGCTAAAGCTCCTGTAAATAAAAAGAGAATTTCACAGATGATGTAAAGGACTGCTAGATTTAATGTGACAAAAGGATTGTGTCGTATCAAAGATGAAGTATAACCAATTAAGCAATAGTGATCTGAAGGTTTCAGAGATTTGTTTGGGAACAATGACATTTGGGCAACAAAATATCCTTGAAGATGCTAAAGCGCAGCTAGATTATGCCATTGCTTCTGGAGTAAACTTTATTGACACAGCTGAGATGTATCCAGTGCCACCTCGTGGTGAAACACAAGGAAGAACCGAGGCATATATTGGAGAATGGCTGAAAAAAAAACAGCGAGATAGACTGATTGTAGCTACAAAAATTACAGGTCCCGGCAGAGGATTTAAATGGCTACGAGGAGGAGAGCTAAAAATTAACCGTGAGAATATCAAACAGGCAGTAGATGATAGTCTTAAACGCTTACAAACAGATTATATTGATTTATATCAAATTCACTGGCCTGACCGTTATATTCCGCTATTTGGTCAAACAGAGTATAACCCAACTTTTGCGCGAGACACTATTCCTATTGCCGAACAACTGGAAGCGATCGCAGATGTTATTAAAGCCGGAAAAATTCGTTACTTGGGGTTGAGTAATGAAACTCCTTGGGGAGTTTGTGAATTTAGCCGCGTAGCACAACAGTTAAATTTACCCAAAGTCGTTTCTATTCAAAATGCCTACAATCTAATCAATCGTGTGTTTGATTCATCTCTTGCAGAAGCTTGCGATCGCGAAAACATTGGCTTGTTAGCTTACAGTCCATTGGGGTTCGGTGTATTAGCTGGCAAGTACGTGCAGGCTCAACCATTGGAGGATACACGACTAACTCTCTTCCCCAGTTTTGGACAGCGTTATCTCAAACCAAATGTTAATGAAGCTGTGGCAGCTTATGTAGAAATTGCCCACAAGTATAACTTGAAACCTTCACATTTAGCATTAGCTTTTGTCCGCAGTCGTTGGTTTATCAGTAGTACTATTATTGGGGCGACAACACTAGAACAACTGAAAGAAAATTTAGAAAGTGTCAATATAGTATTGGATAAAGAGACTATAGCCGAATTGGATGCAGTTCACAGTCGTTATCCTAATCCAGCACCGTAGAATAAAATAAGCACCGGAGCTGTTAGCTTTAAGAAGAACACATAGGTCAGACTCGGCAGCTAGGAATACGTCCCCATAAATGAAAAAGCAAAAACACTATGGCAAAGCGTAAGAAAAGCAATCTCCAGTGGATCAAAGAAACGCTTGAACTAAAACCTGATCATCACTGGCAAGCTCCATCAGGGTACAAAATTTTTGTAGCAGATCGGGGATCTGTTCGCTTCAACGTTCCCCAGAATTGGGTTTTTGAGCCACAAGAAAAATCATTCAAGTTCCTCGATAGAAAACCGCCTGACGATGATTGCTGCCTGGAAGTGTCTTTCAATCGCCTGCCACCTAATGACTGGAGCCAGTTTCCACTCGTATCCACTTTGGAGAAAGTGACAGAAAACGATGGTCGCAACGTCATTGCTAAGGGAGAAATCTTTACCATCAAGCGTCAAACTGCCAGGATTGTTTGGACGGAGATTAAGTTTATCGACACTCAGGCAGAGCCACGCGAAGCTTTTTCGCGGACTTGCATTGGTTTGGGGTCGAATGTTCAGTGCTTGATTACATTCGATTATTGGGTAGATCAAGCTCATTCGCTAACACCGATTTGGGATGAGGTGATGCGATCGCTCACACTAGGGCTGTATATCCGTGACTCAACGACTGGTGTTGCTTTTCCAGATTGAGCTAAAAAATAAATCTTCAGTAAATTAACGCAAAAAAATCTAAATTTGTAAAATCTTGAGCTGCTGTGAAATCTAGTAGGATCTGGTTTGACATGACTGCTCATTTATGATTAGCGTCTGGTGACTCCTGACTCGTCTCTCCTCTCTCCCCTGTGCCCTCTCCTTCCCCAATATATATTTTTCATATATCCAAGTTTGACGAAAAATACTGCATAAATTTGAAGGACTGTCCCTAAAGTTCATATATGGGTGTATTCCTACGTAAGTTCTTAATTTGTATTTGTCACAATGTATTGCTCAAAAAATCAGGGAGAGTTGAATGTGATCAAGATATTAGTCGATGCTGACTTAATATTAGAGGCTCTTATGAACCGAAACAGGTTTGTAGGTGATATTAACGAGTTGTTGGATAGGGTACATCCACTGATTCAGATGTATGTCACAGACATTGGTTGGCAAAAAATCTACACTTATGCAAGCAGATTGCGGAATACCAACATTGCCGAGATGGTTATCGATTGGTTACAACAAAAAATTCAGATTTGCTCTGTTGATCAAACTATTATCCAGCAAGCACGTTCATCACCCCTGAAGGACTTTGAATCAGCTGTAGAGTCAGTCTGCGCCAGTTATCAAAAATTAGATGCGATCGTCACTCACAATCATGATGATTTTGCTAACGATTCAAATAAATTTTGGGTTTGGTCAGTTGCCGAATTGGGTATGCGGGCAAATTTGGAAAGTCAACTTCAAGCAGCAAGTAGATGCAACAAGATATAAGTCAAGTGAGCGGAAACAAATATCACTATGTAAAAAAATAAACAAAACTGGAACCACTGCCAATGATCAATGACAATGGACAGTCCTAACTAGTTATCTTTATTTGTACTGACCGACTTAGTTCTTTGCTTTGAAGTTTAATTTATATGATAGCTGTTTATCTCAAACAAGCCATGAGGTTTATCCTTTTCATAAAGGACAAATGACAAATTCTGTGGGAAATGCTGTTAATCCATCCCCTTCTGTTTCTGTTTATTCCTGATACTTAAATCCTTAAGTAAAATATTTATCTCTTTAATGTACTGATACATCCATAGCATATTTTAAAATCCCATTACCACTATCCTGCTGAGTAATATTAGTTCCAGGACCAGATAGTTCCACATTTACAGAAGATGATGTGGGACTATAACGTGCTGAAATTTTTACTGTGTGTTCTCCAACTGACAGTAATGGTGACAGGTTAATTTGCTCTCTACTTTTAGTCAGTCGTTTTACAACCTTACCATTAACAATAACTTCTCCTGTCAATTGACTTCCTGAAGTATGAATACTTAGTATATGAGGTTGACGAAGATCAACCGCACTGAGATTAAGCGAACTGTGTTGGTATGTAGAAGCATCGCTATTTTGGCTGGTACTTACATAGCTACGTTGAGACCCTGAGGAATTGCTATTTTGGCTGGTACTTGTATAGCTACGTTGAGATCCTGAGGAATTGCTATTTTGGCTGGTACTTGTATAGCTACGCTGAGAAGACCCTGAGGAATTATTATTCTGATTGATACTTGTAAAATTCCTTTGGTTGTCGGGGGAATCACTAGAACTAATTTGCTGACTATTCGTTGTATTACTCATATCGTTACTGCTGTTGTCTGATTTCACTAAAGAACTGTGATTGCTTGGGGAAAAATTGTGAGCCAACGCTGTGGTAAAGGTAAAAACCAAAGCCGCACTACAAACAAAAAATAATAGGGTTTTCATGGTTATATATTAGGTTACAGCAGGTAAGAAAACTATTTACCTGCTGAATGTTTGTAAAAATTGTGAGGTTAGGCGACCGTTACGAAAAATATCGACTAAAATTCCCAAGGGAATAGCTTTAGCTAAAAATTTGGAATTGGACGCCTTATCATTATTTTACCTCGGATTTTTATTTGCTATGAAAAACAGCATTTTTATTCAAAGGCGAATTAGGATCTAAAGAGGGATTGTAGACGTGTACTGGTGTTTTTACGCGTATACCAATGTTAGGAGTTCTGACACCAATGCGGCTGTTGGGATCGCCATCAACATATTGAGAACTGTTACGGCGTTGTTCGCAGCGACCGGAAACACAAGTCTGAGTTCCGACAGTGGTTACTTTGCTACCATTGGTGCCATCACAATTAGGACCAAAGTTTTGAGAGGTCCGATTGGTTTGATGCCCAACTCTTTGACCGTCAATCGCTACTTGTGTACCGACGTCAACAGCGATACAACCAGCCTGAGCAGAAGGTATCATTGAAGGTACAATGAACGGAGATAAAGCGGTGATTGAGAATAAGCTGAGGGAAAGTAATTTAAATTTCATAACGGTATTGTCGTAAATTATTGACAAGATGTCGTTGTTGTGGAAGTGTAAGTACGATTGACTCCACTGCCGTAAACATTAGAGTGAGTGCTTTGGCGGCTTACAGTTCTCCCATTACACAAAGGGATCTGGGTTGTTCGAGGGTAATATCTCCAACTCCGCAACTGTCTATAAGGACTTGAAGTCGTAGGAACGACGATTCCGCTTGGAGAGTATGAGTTGTTAATCCTTACTTCACCGTCCTCAGTCACTGTGAGCCTAGAGTGGCTTGTTCGCATATCAATATCGTTACCCGCAGAAGCAATTCCAGCAGGTAGTGCAATCAGCAGAGACAGCGTTAGTAACAAAATTGATTGTCTGGCAGGCATGGCTAATATCCTTTGTTCAGTAAAAACGACCGATTTTTACTTGAGAAATTTCGGAAATCGGTAAAACCTCTATCAACTCCCCCACTTTTGGCACACCACGGCACTGCTAACAGACACATTCCATTTTCTACTCTTACTGGCGATCGCTCCAGAATGCGATGCTGACCGAAATATTTTGGCTACTTCTCAAGATTTAGCAATGCCTTATAGTGCGACAGGCTTGAATCTTTAGGCTTGTTGTTTCGTTTAATTCGTCAACCGTTTACTTAACGTATAAATCAATACCAAAAGCCGCAATATTTCGACCAAAAGACTTTACATTAGACTGATGTCTAAGGTTAGTAGCATTGACGGAATTGAGATTGTCTGTTTAATTGGTTAGCATGTTGATCGACACGACTACCATCAATAGCGGCACCATTTTGGTTGACTATTTGAGTAGAATGTTGCGATTGAGGGCTCCAACCGCAGCCGTAGCGATGCCCTTGTTTATATTGTTGCTGTAGGTTGACTTGATTGGCTTGTTGATTAACTTGACTATAACCAACTGCTGACGCATTCTGATTAAGTTCTTGCTGACTTGTTTGGCCAGCAAAAGCAGCAGTTGGAGCAATCATCATTGCAGCAGCTAAGAGACCAAAGGAGTAGATATTTTTCACGAGCGGTAACGACCTTATTGATTGTGTGTGTGTTGTAGTTTTGTGACCTTCAACTAATATGCTACGGTGCAAGTCCCTTAGCAGCCGCGACGAGCAGATTGAGACTGATTATTTACAGT
>CALMVQ010000030.1 GCA_937873135.1 uncultured Scytonema sp.
CATGCACGGTTCTTAGGGGAGGGGAGAGCGGTGACGCCCAAACCTCACCCGACTACAGCAATTTTCAGGTAAATAGACCACATTCGTAGGGGCGAACGGCTGTTCGCCCTTACCAAGGGTGTGGTTCATTTGGGTGAAAACAGCTGTAAGAGCGTTGAAACTGCTACAGCTGCAACATTCCCAGATGTAATCTAGGACTTACTTTTGAGCAGGAAATACCAAATATGGGGTATTGATTTCAGGCATTAAACCCTGATTTTTCGACACTTTTTAGGCGATGCCTGCGGCGGGCTACGCCTACGCTATTGATCCTCGGATAATTGATAAAAGCCTGAAACGACGTCTGATCGTTAAAGCACAAGATCAGAAATTTGTACAGTGCGTAAGTCCTATAATCATGCAGACGCTGAAAAAAGCTGAGATTCATTTAATCCCAGCAAAGGCAGAAAAGTTGTGGGCAGCATATTCGGCACTCTTTGCAGAAGCGATCGCCTCACTGACAACTCGCTCTAAAATCCTGAGGAGATTATTGGTGTTGTTGAAAATAAAGACGAAGTTGCTCAGCATAGAAACTGTCTAGTGAACGATTCTTCCCTGCTCTAATTTCCTCTGCTGCTTCGGTGAAGATTTCGCGATCGCAAAAGGCTTCAATCTGCACCAGCTTCGGGAGGACAAATAATAGTTAATTTTATCATGACTAATACTCTCGCTGAGGTTCGGCTAAATTAGTCAGGGTATAATTAATTTGGCTACTCAGCAGATATTGGCAATAATCTAACGAGTGTAAACTTCATATTAAGTAATAAATCAACAACGCACGATATTAATTATTTTTCCACTCCAGAGATCACAGTATTATTATATATAAAGCTTGTCCGCCTCAATTTATTTTAAGAATTGTAAAATTTGCTTCTTGACTTGCATTTTCTTTTTTAAAACCCAGGTTAATATTGAAGGCGCGGCGTCGCCGCGCCGAAACTGATTGCAGCAGATGCTCAAAGTTGGAAGGGAAAGAGGAATTAATGCCTCTCTGGGTAAGGGAAAATTGGTGCCCTTGAATCTGCGCACCCGCTGCTACCATGTAATACGTGGTAAAACCTCAAGGAAAGCATCGGTGTAATACATGGAAAAAGCAATTCATGAGCGAGTGTATTACATGAACCCAGAAAAGCCGTGTGATATATGGTAGAGCAGTCTTAGGGTTTACATCACCATGTAATACACGTCATCGGTGAGAGGGTAATCTTTCGTATTAACCCGGCGTTGCAAGTGGATGCGATCGCCTCAAACAGAGTCGTCCCTTTGAAACGATCGCACCCTCTACCTCAGCTAACCCGCAACGCCGGGTTATTACGCTCTGATCATATTTACGACTATTAACACCATGTGTTACATGGTACTCCCTGATTTTGCTTCTCCATGTAATACATGGTTAGCCTCCTGCGCTTTTCGCCACGTATTACACGGTTTATTACCTTTTGACGATCCACAATTTTTTTGAAACCTTACCCAGCCAGCCATTAATTCCCCTCCCCCAACCAAGAGCGAACGAGAGAGTGATTGTGCCAGTTGCGTAAGTCCTGGAGTATAAAAGTGTGACATTATAATCATTAAAATATTCACGCATCTTAAAGCAATTTAAATGACTTTTAAAATAGGTATATTACGGAATTTACTTAGAAATGCAATGCAACGTTTTGTGAGGGCGTGATGTTCCCAGTAGCAATGTCATTAGAGTCCGTGAACTAACCTTGAGAGATGCGATCGCCGAGGGCAGATAATGAGCGCTTGCACCATTAAAATAGAATGCA
Source organism: uncultured Scytonema sp. (assembly GCA_937873135.1). Classification (GTDB taxonomy): domain Bacteria; phylum Cyanobacteriota; class Cyanobacteriia; order Cyanobacteriales; family Nostocaceae; genus Rhizonema. The sequence goes on from CALMVQ010000030.1 coordinate 1,812, forward strand.
ATGCCGACAATTGACTGATAAATATCGTTGGTAACCCTCAGGGTAAGCGCATCTAATTTTGTAGCTCTCGATTGCTATAAAACTGAAAGAATTTTGCCTCATTAGCCAAGCAATATAGCAGTTCTAAATCATGTCATGTTTGATACATTAAGCTTAATAAAGAGTCAAAACTGCGGGTGTCCGTGGAGAATTCTCTTTGCCTTCGATCCAGAGCGAAAAGCACTGTATTTTACTGCAAGAAATTGGTTGAAGTTTAAGAAAAAAGGACAACATGCTCACCAAACCTATAGAATCTGTTCCCATACGAACACCTCAACGCTTAGTTGAAGTTGCCTGGTTTGACGATCTTTGTGGGGGAGATACACAGTATTTAGGAGTAATCGACGAAGAACGCCGGAGCAACTACGCTCACTGCCGCGATATCATGCTAATTGCCGAGCAAATGGGTTTTGGCAATATACTGCTGCCGACATCATACCTCGTTGGGCAAGAAGTGATTCCATTTGCCGGAGCTATGGGACCGCAAACATCAACCATTAATATGCTCACAGCTTTGCGGACAGGGGAAATATTCCCGACTATGCTAGCACGTCATATCGCTACACTCGACCATATTCTCAAAGGCAGACTGACTATCAATATTATTAACTCCAATTTACCTGGTGTGGAAGAAAGCCCGGAACTGCGTTACAAACGATGCGCTGAAACGATTGATATTCTAAAACAAGCATGGACTCAAGAAAGCATTGATTTTGCAGGCGAAGTCTATCAAGTAAAACTCAACAGCACCGCTCCCGTCAAGCCATATCAACAAAATGGCGGACCCTTGCTATACTTTGGTGGGATTTCGGATGGATCGAAAGAAGTGTGTGCCAAATACTGCGATGTATTCCTGATGTGGCCAGAACCAGAAGAAAGCATTTACGCAACTATGCAGGAAATGAGCGCAAGGGCAGCTAAATATAACCGCTATATTGACTTTGGCTTGCGTGTTCATGTGATCGTGCGCTCAACTGAAGAGAAAGCTCGCGCCTACGCTCAAAAAATTATGTCAAAATTTGATCCTCAACGCTTCAACTTGAAAGAGCGCACACAAGACTACAAATCGCTAGGCGTGATTCGTCAAGATGAGTTCCTTTGCAAAATCGACTGATGATTACTTGGAGCCTTATTGGGTGGTATTGGTCGAGCGCGTTCGGGCTGTGGAGCGGCATTAGTCGGTACGCCCGAACAGATTCTATTAAAGTTGAATCGTTACATAGACATGGGCATCCGAGCGTTCATCTTGTCGGGTTATCCTCTGATTGAAGAGTGCAAACTCTTTGGCAAGTATGTTTTGCCGCATCTGCCTACAGTTAAATTGTCAGTGGTACAGGGTCGTGTGCCTACCGTTGAGCCAGATATGATTGAACTAAGGTGAATGGAGGAAGATTTACACGCCAGGAGCGATCGTTGATTTTGATGAACCAAGGTGGATGGAGGAATATTTAGCATATTGCCAAGAAATAAATGCCCAGCCGTCTAATACCAATTCCATAAAACTTCGCTACACATCAAATATACTGCAAGGGCGAACAGCCGTTCGCCCCTACCTTTATCTGTTGCCGCCTTTTAACGAATTGGTATAACTAGATCTCTCGTCGTAATCGCAACAATTCAAATACGGGTGGGTATTTATTTTTATGGATCACTCTAAAGCGGGTTCAACTTTTAGAATTTGCCGACACGTGCGAACCGTTTTTGCGAAGGGCGTGTTTTCTTTGTAACCTGTCCTATTTTATCTTTATTGGTTAGTTTTCGTTCCCTCAACCCAACCTACGGGTGGTCGCACTTTTAAGACAGTCGCTACAAGCTCGTTAAGCGCTTACCTTATCTTCCCAATGATTATAATAAGTGAGGAATTGGTAGCGAAAAGGGGCAATGCCAAAGAAAGTAAGAGAATTGAAAGCAATGGTGGCAAAAGTTGGGTATATACTTCAAGCAGGACGAGGTAAAGGAAGTCATACATTTTGGAAACATCCTTTGCTACCTGAAGAACCCTTAACTATCCCTGGTAAAGATGGTGATGATGCTCCGTTATATTTAGAAAGAGGCATTCAACGGGTGCTGAAAAAGCTAGAATTACTGGAAAAACTAGAAAATGAAGAAGACGAGGAGGGAGAAGAATGACCTATCATTACAGCATGGTGATTCAATGGTCACAAGAGGATCAACTTTTCTTAGTTCACTTGCCTGAATTTCCCTGGCAACAGTTTCATACCCATGGTAGAACTTATGAGGAAGCTGCCAAAAATGGTCAGGAAGTAATCGAGGCTTTTGTTGAAATGCTTACTGAAGAGAATCAACGAGTGCCAGAACCAAGAATGCTGCCTACAAAGCCGTTGCAAGTTGCCTAGTTGAGAGTGGCACTCTCACTCCTGCCAGTTCTGCAATAGCTGCATCGTCTACAGGTTCTGTCTGGCATTGCATCTCCTAAACCAAAAGTTGGTTTTATGATAGCCTCTGAGCGAGCCATCATAAGTTAAGCTTAAACTACAGCAGAACTTACTAAGAATAGATTTGGGTGTAGAGGGCGCAATAGCAGCAGCGCTTTATTCGCTATCGTACTTGGTTTATGTTAGGTTTCACTACCGTTCAACCCAACCTACTCCTATAATTTGGTGGGATTTCGGACGGATCGAAAGAAGTATGTGCCAAATACTGCGATGTATTCCTGATGTGGCCGGAACCAGAAGAAAGCATTTACGCAACTATGCAGGAAATGAGCGCAAGGGCAGCTAAATATAACCGCTATATTGACTTTGGCTTGCGTGTTCATGTGATCGTGCGCTCAACTGAAGAGAAAGCTCGCGCCTACGCTCAAAAAATTATGTCAAAATTTGATCCTCAACGCTTCAACTTGAAAGAGCGCACACAAGACTACAAATCGCTAGGCGTGATTCGTCAAGATGAGTTCCTTTGCAAAATCGACTGATGATTACTTGGAGCCTTATTGGGTGGTATTGGTCGAGCGCGTTCGGGCTGTGGAGCGGCATTAGTCGGTACGCCCGAACAGATTCTTTTAAAGTTGAATCGTTACATAGACATGGGTATCCGAGCGTTCATCTTGTCGGGTTATCCTCTGATTGAAGAGTGTAAACTCTTTGGCAAGTACGTTTTGCCGCATCTGCCTACAATTAAATTGTCAGTTTTACAGAATCGTGTGCCTACAGTTGAGCCAGTTACACGTTTAACAGGTTTTTGAATTATATCATAATGAGGTGCATGTCTAGCAGCAGAACAACATCCATAAGAAAGATTTAGATAATGTACCTCAGTTGCTCAGGAAATACCAGTGTCCGGTGGACAAATCGTCAGTATCTGGTG